>QEND01000002.1:0-117500 GCA_003331105.1 Candidatus Tokpelaia sp. JSC161
GCATGCCCAGGACAATCAACATGCGCATAATGACGACTTTTTGTCTCATACTCAACATGTGCTGTTGAAATTGTAATTCCACGAGCCTTTTCTTCAGGAGCAGCATCAATTTGATCATAAGCACGAAACTCACCAAAATACTTTGTAATCGCCGCTGTAAGAGTCGTTTTACCATGATCAACATGACCAATAGTGCCTATGTTAACATGAGGCTTCGTACGTTCAAACTTCCTCTTCGCCATATAAGATTCTCCATATGAACCACCCTCACGGGGAATATTAAAAAACAGTCACAAATGCTTCTTCTGAATTTCCTGAGAGACAAGAAAAGGCACAGGACTATAATGGTCAAACTGCATTGTATATTGAGCACGACCTTGAGTCATAGAGCGGAGTGTATTTACATAACCAAACATATTAGCTAATGGTACCATTGCATGAATAGAAACCACAATACAGCGATTCTCTGTCCCAAAAATCTGACCACGTCTAGAATTCAAATCACCTATAACATCTCCCATATAATGTTCTGGCGTAACAACCTCAACTTTCATAATCGGTTCTAACAACTGCGCTCCTGCTTTCGATGCTCCTTCACGAAAAGCAGCCCTCGCTGCAATTTCAAAAGCTAAAACCGAAGAATCAACATCATGATAAGCACCATCTATAAGAGTTGCTTTCACTCCAAGCATTGGATATCCAGCTAAAGGGCCAGAACCCATCATGCTATTTATACCTTTCTGAACACCTGGAATATATTCCTTTGGGACAGACCCTCCTACAATTTTTGATTCAAAAATAAAATTATCACCTTCATGGGGCTCAAAAATAATTTTCACACGAGCAAACTGACCAGATCCACCAGATTGTTTCTTATGGGTATAATCAATCTCTGCGACCTTAGTCAGGGTCTCCCTATAAGCAACCTGCGGTTTACCCACATTAGCTTCCACTTTAAACTCACGCCGTAAGCGATCAATAATTATATCAAGATGTAACTCACCCATACCAGCAAGAATCATCTGACCAGATTCCTCATCAGACTTAACGATAAGAGATGGGTCTTCTGCAGCTAAACGATTCAGAGCTATCCCCATCTTTTCTTGATCCCCTTTTGTTTTCGGTTCTACAGAAATCTCTATCACTGGCTCAGGAAAATCCATACGTTCTAAAATCACTGGATTTAGTGGATCACATAAAGTATCGCCCGTCGTTGTTTCCTTCAAACCAGCCAGCGCAACTATATCACCAGCAAATGCCTCATCAATATCCTCTCGAGAATTCGAATGCATTTGCAACATTCTCCCAATTCGCTCACGCTTCCCTTTAACCGTATTTTCTAATGAAATACCTCTTGCTAGCTTACCAGAATAAACACGACAAAAAGTTAATGAACCTACGAAAGGATCATTCATAATCTTAAATGCAAGCATAGATAATGGAGCATTATCAGAAGATGTACGAAGCGTTTCTATCCCAAGCGTATCAACACCGCTAATAGCCGGTACATCTATTGGAGATGGCAGATAATCAACTATAGCATCAAGAAGAGGCTGCACTCCCTTATTTTTAAAAGCTGCCCCACAAAAAACAGGATAAAAATCAACTCCTATTGTCCCTTTTCTAATTAAGGATCGTAATTGACTCTCTGTGAGTTCTTTACCTTCAAGATAAGCTTCAAGAGCAGTTTCATCAATATCTACAGCGATCTCAATAAGACGATCACGGTACTCAGAAGCCAAATTCTGCATGTCATCAGGAATTTCAGTAATTCTTGTATCCGATCCAATATTACCATCCCACATGAATGCTTTCATCTCAATCAGATCAATGACCCCAGAAAAGCTACTCTCTGTCCCAATAGGAAGTTGAAGAACTAAAGCCTTACCACCAAGACGAGAACCAATCATCTCAACGCTACGAAAAAAATCGGCTCCGATTTTATCCAATTTATTAACAAAAACCATACGCGGAACACGATATTTATCAGCCTGACGCCAAACAGTTTCTGTCTGCGGTTCAACCCCAGCGTTTGCATCAAGAAGAGTAATAGCACCATCCAAAACACGTAAAGATCGCTCTACTTCAATAGTAAAATCCACATGCCCCGGTGTATCTATAATATTAAATCGATACTTCCTTTCATCGCGCCCTTTCCAAAATGTTGTTGTAGCAGCAGATGTAATCGTAATCCCACGTTCTTGCTCTTGCTCCATCCAATCCATAGTGGAAGCCCCATCATGGGTTTCACCAATTTTGTGATTTTTCCCCGTATAAAACAAAATACGCTCAGTCATCGTTGTTTTTCCAGCATCAATGTGCGCCATGATACCAAAATTACGATAATCTTGAATTTTATACTCGCGGGCCATAAATTCTATACCCTCTACCCTTAGTTTTACCAGCGATAATGCGAAAAGGCCCTATTCGCCTCAGCCATACGATGTGTATCTTCCCGTTTCTTAACAGCAGAACCACGATTGTTAGCCGCATCTATCAATTCACTCGAAAGTCTAGAAATCATAGTAGATTCAGTCCTCTTCCGTGCAGCAGAAACAAGCCAACGAATGGCTAAAGCTTGGCGACGATCAGCTCTAACCTCCACTGGAACTTGATAAGTTGCTCCACCAACACGACGAGAGCGCACTTCTAAATGCGGGGCAACGTTTTCAATGGCACGGTGAAAACAACTAATAGATTCCGATTTTTCTCTTCTCTCTATCATAGAGAGCGCACCATAAACAATGCGCTCAGCAACTGACTTTTTTCCATCAAGCATAATAGCATTCATAAACTTCATAACAACAAGATCACCAAATTTCGGATCTGGATTAATAACACGCTTTTCAGATCTATGGCGACGGGACATATATCTTGCCTCTCAATAAATTATTTAGGACGCTTAGCACCATATTTAGAGCGACGCTGCTTACGATTCTTAACACCCTGTGTATCAAGCACACCACGGACTATGTGGTAACGTACCCCAGGTAAATCTTTTACACGACCGCCTCGAACCAGAACAACAGAGTGCTCCTGAAGATTATGCCCTTCACCTGGAATATATCCAATAACTTCAAAACCATTTGTCAAACGTACCTTTGCAACCTTACGCAAAGCAGAATTAGGTTTTTTAGGAGTTGTCGTGTACACACGTGTACAAACACCACGTTTCTGCGGATTTTCCTGAAGGGCAGGAACCTTATTACGCTTTAACGGCGCAATACGTGGCCTACGTATTAATTGGTTTACGGTAGGCATTTAAGCTCCCCCTCTAAAATTAGCAAGCACCTTTTCACCTCATAAGAAATGCATGTCATAAGACATGTCATAATAAATGCATGAACAAATGAGAAACATAAGTCTCTCAACATTAGTCTCTCAACATTAAAGACAAGTTTTTTTTAAGACAAGCCTTGTTTTAAGAAACACCTCAGCTGCAAAGCAATACTGTGCAAGACTGAATGGCCTCACATCGGCAATATATATCACTACGTACTGTTTAATATAGTTTTCGTCAAGTAAAAATCTCACAAAAGAGTAGACACTCTTCAGTTAAACGAATAGCATAATAGAATCTTCGAATGATATTTTTTTTTGATATTTTAAATAGCTTTATGAAAATAGCAACATGGAACATAAACGGAATCAAAGCTCGACTCGAGCATTTAATTCTCTGGCTGAAAGAAAATCAACCAGATATTGTATGCTTACAGGAAATTAAATCAATAAATGAGAAATTCCCAAGAGGACCGATCGAATCTTTAGGCTATCATGTAGAAACACATGGACAAAAAGGCCTGAATGGCGTAGCTCTTTTATCTCGCGACATCCCAAATCAAATTAACCATGGGTTACCTGGTGATCCAAGCGATCACCAATCTCGTTTCATAGAAGGGATTTACTCAACAAAAAATGGGATTATTCGTATTGCTTCACTTTATGCACCGAATGGTAATCCAGCCCCAGGCAATAAATTTCTTTACAAAATTTCCTGGATGAAACGCCTTTACGAATTTGCAAAAAACCGCTTACTTGATAGAGATCCACTTATACTTGCCGGTGATTACAACGTCATACCAACAAATTACGATGCTAAAAATCCTAACAAATGGAATAAAGATGCTCTAGCTCTCCCTCAAACACGAAATATATTTCAAAGACTTATTCAACTTGGATTTACTGACGCTATCCGTGCACTGAGTTCTTCACCTGAATATACTTTTTGGGAGTATCAAGCAATGGCTTGGAAAAAAGATGATGGAATTCGCATAGATCACCTCCTAATTTCTCCAGAAGCTTTTCAAAAGCTCGAATCTGGATTCACTCAAAAAGAAATTCGAGGCTGGGAAAAAACATCAGATCATGTCCCTGTATGGATTGAGCTGAATATCTAAAAAGATAAAAATATGAAAATAAAAAAACTATTTGCCAGTACTCTCACAACTTTAATTTTTCTAGTGAGCATAGGTAAAGCGCAAGATACAATAGAAAAAGTAAGACAGACAGGAACGATAACACTTGGTGTCCGTGAATCTTCAGGCCTTGGATATACGATAGGAAAAGGCAAATATATCGGATTTCATACAGAAATGGCAAAAATCATTATCAATGATCTCTCAAAACAAATTAAAAAAAACATTACAATTAATTACTTACCGATAACATCCGCAAATCGTATTCCTCTTCTCCAAAATGGCACTTATGATTTCGAATGCGGTTCTACAACAAATAACCGCGCTCGTTCTCAAGAAGCAACTTTTGCTTATACTACATATGTGGAAGAAGTCCGAATCGCTGTAAAAAAGAATTCTGGCATAAACAATATCAGCGATCTCAATGGAAAAACCGTTGTTACCACTACTGGAACAACCTCAGTACAAATATTAAGACATAATAAAAATAAAAAATCATTATCTTTTAATCAAATACTAGGAAAAGATCATATTGATAGCTTTCTTCTCCTCGAAGAAGGCAGGGCTGACGCCTTCGTAATGGATGCTTCTATCCTTGCTATGAATATTGCAAAAGCACAAAATCCTAAAGATTTTATTATTCTTGATGATATTCTTTCAGTAGAACCCATTGCTTGCATGCTCCGCTTAAAAGACGAAAATCTGAAAAATGTCATAAACAACAGTATACTCAGACAAGTCAGAGAAGGATCTCTCAAGCAACTCTACGAAAAGTGGTTCATAAAACCTATACCTCCAAAAGACATTCGTGTCGGACTTCCTATTTCAAAATCGACACAACACGCTTGGGACAATCCGAATAATCAAGCTATGGAAGATTACAAAGAAAATAGTTAATTTCTAACAAAAAGAGAGAATCAAATGACTCTGGATTTTACTTTTTTATGCAAGGATCCAGCAGATTTCTACGGTCCGCCATTACCTCATTGCTTTGGAAGCTCTGCTCAAGGTACAGTCACCTACCTACAAGAGCTCATTCTCGCTTTTAAAACTACAACACTTCTCACAATATCAGCTCTGATTCTAGCAATCATAACTGGATTTCTAGTCGGAATAATTAGAACACTTCCTAAAAACCGTTTCCTGCAAATTCTTGCCGCATTTTGGATAGAATTTTTCCGTAATATTCCATTATTGATTATAGTATTCTTATCTTACTTTGTTGTTCCGAAAATTTTTCCAAAGATCAATGATCTTTTGCGCCAAGATCCATTTCTTGGCAGTTATATTTTTATTGCTGCTCTTGGATTTTTTACCTCAGCACGAATCGCAGAACAGGTCCGTTCTGGAATTAACACTATTCCAAAAAACCAGATCTATGCTGCTCAAGCACTTGGATTTACAACATTTCAAATCTATCTCTATATTTTTATACCGCATACATTACGCACAATTATGCCGCCGCTTACATCAGAAGCAATGGGCATTGTCAAAAACTCTGCTATTGCAATCAGCGTATCTGTCAATGAAATGATGAACTTTCTTAACCAAAGCGTTGAGGAAACAGCACGCAGTTATGAAATCTATATAATTATCACATTTCTCTATGCATTACTCGCATTCTTTGTCTTCATCACTATGTCCTTTATTCAATATATAATCTATAAAAATTATCCAAAATGATAAAATTTCCATTCGAATTTTCTTTTTTCAATAAAGAATTTATATCAAATTATCTCATAGAAGGCTTTTACTTTAGCTTAAGTGTCACACTGATATCCACATTCGGAGGATTAATCTTAGGCACTCTCTTAGCAATGAGCCGCACATCAAAAATTAAAGCTTTCTCTTCCATTGCAAGCCTTTATATTCTTTTGATGCGTTCTATCCCCCTTGTACTCGTCATTATGTGGTTTTTCCTTATAGTACCTGCTCTTATCGGAAAACCTATAAGTCAGATAAGTGCTGCTTATATCACTTTCATAGCATTTGAAGCAGCTTACTTTGCTGAAATCATACGAGCAGGTATCCAGTCTATAAAACCAGAACAAGCAAAAGCTGCATCTGCATTAGGAATGCGATACTTAGAAACAATGAAGTGTATCATTCTTCCTCAAGCATTCAGAAATATTCTACCAATGCTACTCACGCAAATAATTATCCTATTCCAAGATACATCACTCGTTTATGTGATCGGTGGCTATGATTTACTGAAAAGCTTCGATATCGGCGGAAATATATGGCAACGAAAACCTGAATCTTATATACTTGCTGCGATGACCTATTTTTTTATATGCTCCTTACTCTCCTCTCTTGTAAAGAGAATACAACATGCTCCTTACTCTCCTCTCTTGTAAAGAGAATACAACTTGCCATTTATCATTGATGAAACCAATATGAAAAAATATATAATTGAGCTAAAAAAGATATCAAAATGGTATGGATCATTTCAAGTTCTCAAAGATTGTTCATTCCACATAAAAAAAGGAGAAGTTGTCGTCATCTGTGGTCCATCAGGATCAGGAAAATCAACATTAATCAAAATTATTAATGCCTTAGAAACCTTTCAAGAAGGGGAGCTCTTTATCGATGGCATACTTATTCATAGAAAAACAAATTTGCCTAAATTACGTAGTCGTATCGGCATGGTCTTTCAACACTTCGAGCTTTTTCCACACCTTTCTGTGATGGAAAACCTCACAATTGCCCAAATTAAAGTTCTTAAACGCTCAAAAGAACAGGCAAAAGCAACAGCTCATAAATACTTAAAAAGAGTAGACCTTCTTAATCATAGTAATAAATATCCAGGACAGCTTTCTGGTGGACAACAGCAAAGAGTTGCTATTGCTCGAGCTTTAACTATGGATCCTTCTATCATCCTTCTTGATGAACCAACATCCGCTCTTGATCCAGAAATGGTTAGCGAAGTACTAGAAGTCATAAGAAGTCTTGCTGAAGAAGGGATGACCATGATTTGTGTCACCCATGAAATGGGGTTCGCCCGTAAAGTTAGTAAAAGAATCATCTTTATAGATCAAGGAACAATTTTAGAAGATTGTTCAAGTCAAGCATTCTTCAGCGACTCAAAAAAAATAAGCAACAGGGCTCAGAAGTTTCTAGAAAAAGTTCTGAAACACTAAAATATTTTCCTAAAAAAATATCCATAAGAATCTCCATCCAATCTCAGCTCTCTCAGAGTCTAACTCTAACTATAAACTCTAACTATAATATGAACTATAATATGAAAAAAATTCATACCCTCACTCATTCTCTTCCTTACATGTCTGGCTGTGGCTTCATATAAAAAAAGCTATCCCTACATGCAGACAATATATCTTTTTCTAAAGACAATTTATAAACAATAAAAAAAGACCTCAAAAAACAGGAAAAAGAATTACGCAATTCTGCCAACTTCTAATAATGAAATAGTGCACTTACAAAAAAAATGAACATGCAAAATAAAACATCTGGATAAACAGCTACATGTCAGAAATTTTCTATAAAATTCGTCGTCTTCCACCTTATGTTTTTGAAGAAGTTAATCGTCTTAAAGATGCAGCACGGGCTCAAGGCACAGATATTATTGATCTCGGCATGGGAAATCCTGATCTACCACCAGCGCAACATATTATGAATAAACTTTGCGAAGTCGCTCAAGTTTCTAAAACTCATCGTTATTCCGCTTCAAAGGGAATTCCAGGCTTACGACGTGCTCAAGCATCTTATTACAAACGCCGTTTTGGTATCAAGCTTAATGCTGATACAGAAATTGTAACAACTCTGGGTTCTAAAGAAGGATTTGCAAACATGGCCCAGGCAATTACTGCACCCGGGGATGTGATCCTCTGTCCAGATCCAAGTTATCCAATACATTCCTTTGGTTTTATTATGTCAGGTGCTGTTATTCGTTCGATACCTGCTATCCCGAATGACAATTTTATCAAAGCTCTTGAACAGGCTGTGCGGCATTCTATTCCAAAACCTTTAGCCATTATTTTAAATTATCCTTCCAATCCAACAGCCTATACTGCAACTCTTGAATTCTATAAAGAAGTGGTCAATTTCGCAAAAAAACATCAAATGATCTTGCTATCTGACTTAGCTTACGCAGAGATATTTTTCGAAGAAAATCCTCCTCCTTCCGTTTTAGAAGTACCTGGAGCAAGAGATATCACAGTTGAATTTACAAGTATGTCCAAAAGCTTCTCTATGCCGGGTTGGCGTATAGGATTTGCTGTTGGCAATGAACGGCTTATTTCTGCACTCATTCGCGTCAAGTCCTATCTTGATTATGGCGCTTTTACACCATTACAAGTAGCAGCAACAACTGCCTTAAATAGTGAATCTGATTTTAGTAAGATTCGTAGTATTTATAAAAAAAGGCGTGACGTTATGATACAGAGTTTTTCTCGTGCAGGATGGGAAATACCAGTCCCTCATGCCAGCATGTTTGCATGGGCACCCATACCGCCGAATTTCAAAAATTTAGGCTCACTTGCTTTCTCGAAACTTTTAATAGAAGAAGCAGATGTTGCTGTTTCTCCTGGAATCGGATTCGGCGAGCATGGTGATGGTTATGTCCGTATTGCTTTAGTTGAAAACGAGCATCGTTTACGGCAAGCTGCACGGAACATCAAACGTTTTTTGAATCAACAAAAAAAAGGCAGAATGTAATATGATTCAAGCCTTACGTATTGGTATTGCAGGTCTTGGAACCGTTGGGAGTGCTGTCCTTCGCCTTTTTGATGAAAAAGCAAAAACACTAGCTCTCCGATGTGGTCGCCCCCTTAAAATTGTTGCCGTCAGTGCAAAAAACTTGAAACGAAAGAGAGGAATAGCAATCAATTCTTATAAATGGTATGACGACCCATTAAAACTCGCGTCTTCAGAAGAAATTGATGTTTTTGTTGAGTTAATGGGGGGAGAACAAGGAATAGCCTATCTTTCAGTCGAAAGAGCTCTTAAAACAGGTCACCATGTAGTAACAGCGAATAAAGCACTTCTCGCTCATCAAGGAATAGCACTTGCTAAACTAGCAGAAAGTAAAGGATTGCTCTTAAATTTCGAAGCAGCTGTTGCCGGTGGAATCCCGATTATCAAACTACTACGAGAATCCTTCAGTAGCAATAGAATCTCACGTGTCTACAGCATTTTAAATGGAACATGTAATTATATTCTCACCCGCATGAGAGATCAAGGTCTTTCTTTCGAACAATGTCTGAAAGAAGCACAAAATCTCGGGTATGCTGAAGCAGATCCAACATTGGATATAGAAGGAAATGATACAGCACATAAGCTTGCACTTCTTACAAGTCTTGCTTTCGGAACAGTGATTATGCTAGACGATATCTACATTAAAGGAATTAGAAATATATCTCTAGAAGATATTCGTGCTGCAGATGAACTAGGCTACCGTATTAAACTATTAGGAGTCACAATAAAAAGCGACACAGGAATCGAACAGCGTGTACAACCAACAATGGTCCCAACATCATCTATGATCGCGCAGGTCAATGGAGTTACAAATGCTATAGCTATTGAAAGCGACCTCATAGGAAAATTATTCCTTTCTGGAGCTGGGGCAGGTGGGAATCCTACAGCTTCTGCTATTCTCAGTGACATTACCGATATTGCTATCTTTTCCCAAATCACTGCTCAAAATATACCAGTTTTCGGAAGACCTACAAACATCTTAAAACCTTATAAAAAATCAGCAATATCTCCCAATTCAACTGGGTATTTTATACGTTGTTCAGTTGATGATTGTACAGATCTTTTTTCTTTTATCGCTCAGGAACTCGCAAAAAATCATATATCCCTCAAAACAATTATTCAAAAGTCTCTTTCTGACAACAAATCTAAACCTAAACAAACCATCCTACTCATCACACATCAAACCAGTGAATTCGCTATATACAAAGCCTTCAACACTCTTATGCAAAATGGAACAATAGTGAATAAACCGCAGATCATTAGAATTGAAAGCCCTGTATAATCACCTCATGCTGACAAAAAAAATATAAAAAATATGCTTGATCAACCTATAAAAAAAAAAGACCTTACTTTCTCGATGTCAATTGCTCAGTAACAGGAAAAAGCTGGCATGATAGGCATACCCAGACTACTCTGAAAAACGCTTTAGCTATTACACAAAAATATGGTTTTTCTGATATCCTTTCCCGAATTCTCTCTGCCCGCGGCATTGATCAAATGGATGCTGTCAATTTTATTAATCCAAGCTTACGCAACTTAATGCCAGATCCTTTATCTTTCACAAACATGCAAGAGGCCGCTTCGCGTATAATAGAAGCATATTTAAAAAAGGAGCAAGTAGCAATTTTCGGTGACTACGACGTAGATGGAGCCTGTAGTTCAGCAATTTTATCCCTTTTTTTTAAAAAAATAGGTGTAAAACATGATATCTATATCCCAAACCGTATAACAGAAGGATATGGACCAAACACGACAGCTATACGCAATCTGATTAGAAAAGGTGCTCGCCTTATCATAACAGTTGACTGCGGCGCTAACAACACTGCAGTTCTTAGTCGTGCATGTCAGGAAGGTGCTGATATTATCGTATTAGATCATCATACAGTGTATCGAAATACTTTACAAAGCATGGATTGGGTACAAGTAAACCCAAATAGACCAGATGATCTATCAGGACAAGGACATTTATGTGCAGCTGGTGTTGTCTTTATAACGCTCGCTGCTGTTTCTCGTCAATTAAAAAATAAACAATGCAAGAATATTCCAGATCTTCTAGACTATCTTGATCTTGTCGCACTTGCTACAATTTGTGATATCGTCCCGCTTCAAGGTGTCAACCGTGCTTTTGTATCAAAAGGCTTAGAAGTCGCTCATAACATGAGAAACATAGGACTTACTGCTCTTGCTCAAGCTTCCTGTATAAGAGAACCACTCAACACATTTCATCTTGGTTATCTTTTAGGACCACGCCTTAATGCAGGTGGACGGATCGGGAACCCTGCTCTAGGAGCAAAGCTCCTGATTTCTGATAATTATATGGAAGCTAGAACACTTGCAACACGACTGAATGAACTCAATCAAAACCGGAAAGAGATGGAAACAGATCAAGTGAATCAGGCAGAAATACAAATTGCTAATGAAATTCAAGGAAACAACAACATTTCAGATATTCTTATTGCAAGTGGGCCTTGGCATCCAGGAATTGTTGGTTTAATTGCCGCACGGCTTAAAGAACGATTTAACCGACCAGCATTAGCAATTGCTATAACAAAAAATGGAATAGGAATAGGATCTGCGCGATCAATAGCTGGAATTAATATCGGAGATATGATTTCTTCTGCTCTTTCTGAAGGAGTATTAGAAAACGGAGGTGGACACGCTATGGCAGCAGGCTTAACTATTAATGCTCAAAAAATTAATCAGCTAAAAATATGGTTTACAGAACATATGACTAAAATAAAACACCCGTGGCAAAATCATTCAGTTCTGCTAATTGATGGGATCCTTTCAGCTGATAGCATTACAAAAGAACTGATCAAAAACTTAGAAAAAGGGGGACCATACGGCACTGCTAATGAATCACCTATTTTTGTCCTACCATACCATAAATTAGTTGATGTCCGAAAAATAGGAATAGAACACATCAGTGTCTCTCTTGCTAAATCAGATCAGAAAATTCTTAAAGGAATTGCCTTTCGGGCCTTAGATACAGCACTTGGTGACTTCCTACTTGCAAAGCGAATGCGTACTATTCACGTAGCCGCTCGTTTGATGCTCAATTCCTGGAATGGAAAGATAACACCACAAATTCATATTTGTGATGCAGCAGAACCCTTTTCTAAACCACCTCATCCAGGATTTAAATCCTCTATTTCCTATCACTAATCATTTCCAAACGCGCTTCAAGTCCTTTTATACGTTCTTTAAGTTCCTCATGATCAATCCGAACTTTTGAAACCATTAGCTTCACAACATCAAACTCTTCACGTGGGACAAGATCAAGTCTATTTAAAAAACGCTCTATTTGACAACGACAAATGACTTCCAGTTCTCGCCGTAATCCTTTCGCTAAACCTAAAGCATTCATCATCAAACAGGAAAGTTCATCTAAAATACGATTTGATTTATCACTCCTCATACTCTATCCTCTTCTTCATAAGATACATTTCTGGTTCTTGAGAATACCAAATTCATTTAAAATCTTATCCTTTTTAGGAACATAGATATTTCTCCTTTCTATGATTCTATTCTATAAAATAGTCTTCTACAAGATTTTATAGGGATAGCATTATGTATACCGCTTTGCCTTTTCCAAATATTAACCCTATTCTTTTAAGAATAGGTCCTTTCAAACTACATTGGTACGGACTTTGCTACGTCCTAGGTATATTATTCGCTTCCTTATACGGAAAACATCTGTTGAAAAAGCATTCTCTCTGGAAACATAATTCTGCACCCATGCAACCTGAAAAATTAGATGATTTTATCATCTGGGCTACAATAAGCATTATACTCGGTGGACGGCTTGGCGAAATCATATTTTACAACCCTTCCTACTATTTTTCAAACCCTAAGCAAATGATCGCTGTATGGAATGGCGGAATGTCTTTTCATGGAGGGTTCCTCGCTACAAGCATTGCTATGCTTTTATTTGCAAAAAAAAACAAAATTAGCATATGGGGCATATTTGATACTGTCGCAGCTGGCGTTCCAATCGGATTAGGCCTTGTACGTATTTGCAATTTTATTAACTCTGAGCTTTTTGGTCGCATTACAACAATACCCTGGGCAGTTTATTTTCCTAATGGTGGTCTTGATGAAACAGGAAAATTAGTTGGACGACATCCTAGTCAAATTTATGAAGCAATCCTTGAAGGATTCGTTCTATTTCTCCTTCTTTTTTTTCTTATCTTTTACCTAAAAGCTTTAAAAAAACCTGGACTCGTCTCTGGAAGTTTTATACTAGCATACGGCGTTTTTCGATTTTTTGTAGAATTTTTCCGAGAACCAACTATCTCTTACGTAGCAGGACACTGGTTAACTATGGGGATGTTCCTTTCAGGACCAATGATTATAATCGGTCAAGCAATAGTAATACGAGCTATAACTCAAAATAAATAACATAACAAACTATGATACCTTTAGAAAAAAAAATAATACAGATGATTTCTAAAAAAGGACCAATTCAGATCAGCGAATATATGAAAATCTGCATGACAGATCCAGAACATGGCTATTATCAAACAAGAAAACCATTTGGCTTAGAAGGCGATTTCACTACGGCACCTGAAATCAGTCAAATATTTGGAGAAATAATCGCTATTTGGGTCATTAGTACATGGAGACAAATGAGTAAGCCACCATATTTTCTTCTTTGTGAAGCAGGTCCTGGCAGAGGTACATTGATGGATGATATTTTACGCTCTCTTAAAAAGCTAGTTCCAGAATTTCTAGAATCTGCCAAAATTATCCTTATTGAAAAGAGCACAAGACTGATAGAAATTCAAAAAAAAAACTTTTTCCACATAGTCTCAACCTACAATGGCTTAGAAATTTCATAGAGATTCCTAATCATCCCTTAATATTCATTGCTAATGAATTCTTCGATGTATTACCCATTAATCAATATCTATTCAGAAACGGAATCTGGAAAGAACGAATGGTTTCTCTTGATCATAATGGGAGATTATGTATCTCCTCCTCTCCCTTAAGCAGTCTACCCTTAGAAATAAAGTCACTCAAAAAAATAAAGGAAGGACACATCATCGAGCTATCACCCGCTCGTCTTCAGCTTACTAAAAACATTAGTGATCATATTTTTAAAAACAGTGGAGCCGCCCTCATTATCGACTATGGAGAGATTGAAGGGAGTGGAGATACTTTCCAAGCGATGTCAAAACATCAATTTTGCGATCCATTAAAAAATCCAGGAACTTCTGATCTCACATCACATGTAGATTTTTCTACGCTTATCAAAAGCGCCCACCAAGCAGGTTGCTATGCAGCAATACTCACACAAGGAGAATTTCTCATAAAAAATGGCCTTATTCAAAGGGCAGACAAACTTTGTGAAAAGAAAAGCAAAGCTTTTCGCAAAAAAACCATAGATGAGATCGAACGCCTTGCCGCTCCTAATCAAATGGGACAACTTTTCAAAACCCTTTGTATCAGCAATCCTCACAGCACTATGTTCCCTTTTTTTTATTAATAAAGTCTCATAAAATAACAAAAAAACAGTCTCCAATCATTTACAGACTTGCAATATTCAACTAAAAAAAGATTTGCGAAATGATAGTCAGAGGATTCTACCTCCCATGAAGTTTTTCTGCGGTAACTCTAATCCCTGTCTAGCAGAGGATATAGCACACTATCTTAGTCTTTCTCTCGGAAAAGCTTCCGTAAGACGTTTTGCTGATCAAGAAATTTTTGTTGAAATCCATGAAAATGTTCGTGGAGAAGATGTTTTTATTCTACAGTCAACATCTTACCCAACCAATGACAATTTAATGGAACTTTTAATCATGATTGATGCCGTAAGGCGTTCTTCTGCTCGGAGAATTACAGCTGTGATCCCTTATTTTGGATACGCGAGACAAGATCGTAAACCTGGACCACGTACCCCTATTTCTGCAAAGCTCATTGCAAATTTGATTACTGGTGCAGGCGCTAATCGTGTTCTAACACTTGACCTTCATGCTGGACAAATACAAGGTTTTTTTGATATACCAACAGATAATTTGTATGCTGTTCCAGTTATCAGCCGTGATATCAAAATGCATTACTCAACGAAAAACGTTGTTGTTGTCTCTCCAGATGTAGGAGGAGTTATTCGCGCTCGTGCACTTGCAAAACGTATTGATTCGTTATTAGCTATCGTCGATAAGCGAAGAGAGCGGCCTGGAGAATCTGAAGTCATGAATATTATCGGGAACGTCATGGAAAAAGATTGTCTATTATTTGATGATATCGTTGATTCAGCTGGCACATTATGTAATGCTGCCGAAGCCCTTCTAAAAAAAGGTGCAAAAAGTGTAACCGCTTACATCACACATGGTGTGCTTTCGAAAGGTGCACTTGCACGTATTAACGAATCAAAACTTAAAGAATTAGTCATTACCGATTCAATTCAACCTATAGACGATGTGAAAAGAGGAAAGATTCGTATTCTTTCTATTGCTAGCTTAATTGCAGAAGCAATTTTACGCACTGCAAAAGAAGAATCAGTCTCGAGTTTATTTAACTAACTCATATAACTCCTCCACACTAGACAGAGAATTGATTTTATGAACTACTTTTACGAAACATTTCATTTCAACAAAATCATCTATCTAAACTTAAAATTACCATAAAAAAAACATCTTTTAAAAAAGAAAGTAAGATAGCAGATCATTTTAATGGGACAAACTAAGATGTTCACTATGCAATCTTCATTCACAAAAAATATCCCATATCATCTTCTTGTTTCAAAAATAGCACTTGCAACGCTTATCATTGGCCATTCCGATGCTTTTTGCATGCATGTAGAACATGATGTAGAAAATATTACATCCTACCACAACGCAAATAAAAAGATTCATCCAATTGATAGTATGCATCTCTTAGATATAGATCATAATTACTCTCTCCAGCGAGACGGAGATGATAGTTCCGATCATAATATTATTGTTCGCGGAGAAACAAATGATGACATATTCGGTGGAGAGAGCATAGGACGTGAAGATCTAATCTCTTCTAGCGATATAGCTCTTGTTTCTAGCAGAGGTGGAAATGTTTCAAATAATACTGTGATCATGAGCGATAACGCGACTATTACACATAATCTTTATGGGGGATATAGTGAAGGCCATAGTGACATCATAAACTCTAGCACAAGTACTGTCTTGAATAAAGGTGGGAATACCTATCAAAACAATGTTAAAATTAGTGACAGCACAATCAACAACGATGTATATGGCGGCTATAGTCTTAGCTGGAGCTATTTAGATAATTCAAGCTCTAAAGAGACTTATGGGACAGGCGGGGATGTCTACAGAAATAGCCTCAACATTACAAAAACTTCTATTAAACACAACGTTTACGGCGGATATAGTCAGGGGTTTGGCTATCTTGTCAACTCAAGTACAGATACTTTATCCGAAAAAGGAGGAAACGTTTCTAACAACACTGTCACTCTAAATGATAGTTTCATAAGCAACAACGTTTACGGCGGATATAGTAGTGGCTATAGTTATATCGATAATTCTAGCTCTAAAGAGACTGATAGTACAGGTGGCAATGTATCAAATAACAACGTAAATATTAGGAATACTACCATTGAACAAAACGTTTATGGCGGATATAGCGAGAGTTATGGATACATTGATAAATCCAGCACATATAGGATGTCTGCTATTTCTGGAAACAGTTCAAGAAATCACGTGACTATCAGTGATGGGGCAAGGGTCAAAGGAAATATTTACGGTGGATATACTATAGCCTACGGAACAGGAAAATATCCTAATTCATCCTCTTTTATAGGTGGCTCTGCAACTCAAAACATAGTTACATTAATCGGCGATAAAATTACTATTAACGGTGATATCTACGGAGGATTCAGCAGAGGAGAGAACGGTATCGGAGATATGTTTTCTGGCAATAGACTCAACCTTCAAGAATTTAGAGGAACTGTTAACGGTATTCATAATTTTGAGTATTATAACTATATCCTTCCAAAAGATGTTATCAATGGAATGACATTAATCAAAATCCATGGAAATGAAGCTGTTGATCTTTCTAAGACAAAACAGAGTGTTGGCATGGTAAACGATGGAAATCGTCTGAATGTCGGAGATAAAATTATTCTCATTGACAAGGTAACAAATGCTCCAGATTATTCTCATTTAACTGTCAACCAAGGATTCTTTACTATTTATGACGTGAGCCTCAGACAAGAACAAGAAGGAGATCATCCTGCTTATATTCTGAGAGTGAACGGAAACCATTCTGACGATGTTTCTGGCAATCCAGCTGGCCATTTAAATCCCATTTCAAATGCTTTTTCGGAAGGACGAGCTGCTGGCGTCACTTTTATTAACCAAGGAAGTGATTTTATCGCAGACTACGGAGTTCAGACGGCACAATCCATCCTTCAAGAAAATAAAAATAGTTTCATACCCTTTCTCATTACAAATAGCAGTTCATCCCATTATGGAACAAATCCCTATTTTAATCTTCAAGGCTTCAATCTAGCCGCAGGCCTTGCTGCAGGACACCGACTAGAAAACGGAAATACAATAACATTAGGTTCTTTTTTTGAAAATGGACAAAGCAAGTACAATAGCTCCAACAGAATCCTATCTACTCCTGTTCAGAGTAGCGGAAATATAGACTATCTCGGAACCGGTATATTATTTCGTATAGCTTTCGCTGGAACAGAATTCAAAAAAAACAATAATAATTCACTAAGCGGTCTCTACATCGACACGTCAATGCGAACAGGTCAAGCTAAACTAGACTTTTTTAGTCGCGATATAATAGACGGAGAAGGGTATCGTGGCCGTTACAATAGTAAAACAATTTATTACAGCCTACACAGCGAAATCGGTTATATCTTCAATTTAACTGAGAAACAACTTCTTGATATTTATAGCCGTGCCCTCTTGACAGAAATCAACGGAGATACGGTAGTTATCGGTCAGGATAGACTCCACTTTAATCCTTTTAAAAGCAAGCGTCTACGAATAGGATCACGATACACTTATAGTTATAATAAAACATTTACCCCCTATTCTGGGATAGCTTATGAGCACGAGTTTAAAGGTGATATCAACGCAGATGCTTATGGCTTCACTCTCAATAGACCATCTCTCAAAGGAAATACAGGTGTTTTAACATTTGGGTTTACCTTAAAGCCCATAGAAGCAAAGGCAGCTTTGAGCATTGATATCAGTGCAGACGCTTATATCGGAGCTCGGAAAGGAAGTAGCGGTACATTTAAAATAAATTATGCTTTCTAGTTCTAGAAAAAAGGAAAAAGCAAACACTTGATCGAACCATATCAGTATTGCTTAAATTTTTTACAAAAAAATGATTACGATCACTATATTTCTGTTCTATTAGCCCCGAAAAACAAACGCAAGGATCTCGCTGCATTATACGCTTTTAACCTAGAACTTTTCAGAATAACTCATACTCTCAAAGAGCCTCTTATCAGTGAAATTCGCTTGCGCTGGTGGCACGATACTATCGAAAAAGGTCAAACAGGAAGTCCACTCGTTACAGCTTTACTCAAGAGTATCAAGCGCCATAGCCTGCCTGTAGAAGTATTCTTACATATTTGCGAAACAAAAATTCTCAGCTTATATGATCATACAATTCTAAACTATAAGGATCTTGAAAACTATTACTATAATACAGAATCATTAACTATTCAACTTGCCTGTCAAATTCTTGAATCTAAAGAGATTTCTGCATGCATAAAACCATCACTTCATGCCGGGGTCGCGCAAGGATTAAAAAACCTTATACGATACCTACCCATAGGAATTCAACAGAGGAAACAAATCATTCTTCAAGCTATTCTACAAGAGGAAAAGGAAAAATATAGAATGCATACTCAGACAACAGAGATTCCATATTCTCAAGTAACTTCAATGATCTTTGCTTTAACATCAAAACATTACAAATCTTTTATAGAAGCTATAGAAACAACACAAAACCTTAGAAGAGGTGCCTTTTTACCAATTGCTATCATTCCTTTTTATTTAAATACAATCAAGAAAATAGGAAAAAAAATTTTTGAACCCACGCTAAAACTCTCTCATCTACATCGTCAATTTTTACTCATCCGTAGCGCATGGACAGGAAAATTTCCATCATATTGACATGATGGTTCTTCTAACTAATCTGTAATATTTTTTTGTAGCGATTTCAGCTTATATTCAATATAATGTTACTTAATGCTCAAATACGACAATATGAGGTTTATCAATGACGCTTCGCATTTCAGGAAAGCATATGGATATAGGGGATGCCTTCCGTACATGTATCGAAGAGCGTATCCGCGACACCACTTTAAAATATTTTAATGGAACTTATTCAGGACATGTCACCGTTGTAAAATCTGGATCACGATACTCTGCAGATTGTCTTCTACGGCTTAGCACAGGTACAATTTTACAAACGACAGGAGAAGCACAAAATCCGCGTATGGCCTTCGATACAGCCGCTGAACGAATCGAAACACGACTGCGTCGTTATAAGCGAAGACGCAAATCACATCAGAATATATCGATAGAGAAAGTTTTTCATAACCTCACTCATCATATAATCGAAGCTTTACCCAATATAAATGAAAATTTACCAGAAAACTATGCACCAACAATTGTAGCAGAAACTCCTATAACACTCCCTTCCCTATCCGTTGCTGCTGCTGTCCTTGAACTTGATTTGATAGATAATCCAATTCTTGTCTTTCGCAATGCCGCAAATGAGAAAATTAATATAGTTTACCGACGGACAGATGGAAATATCGGATGGGTCGATCCTTTAGCAGTCAAACAAGAAATATAGAAAAAATTGATCATTCACATCGTAGCTTAAAGTCAAGAAAGCAAAGGCAAATGAATTTGAGCGATTTAATCGCACCAGGAGCTATTATTCCAGCTCTGAAAACAAAATCTAAAACAAAAGTTTTGCAAATTGTTGCTGAAAAGGCAGCAGAACTTGAAAGTGTCTGTGAACAGCAAGTTTTTAACACAATTTTACAAAGAGAAAAGCTTGGCTCTACAGGCGTAGGAAATGGGGTTGCTATCCCGCATGGACAATTAGAAGAAATTGGTAAAATTTTTGGCGTCTTTGCACGGCTTGAGCATCCAGTTGATTTTAATGCAATTGATGATCAACCTGTTGACCTTGTTTTTCTTCTTCTCGCACCTGAAAACGCTGGGGCTGATCACCTCAATGCTTTATCCCGCATTGCACGCTTCTTCCGTGATCCCAGCTTCGTTAAAAAACTAAGACATGCACAAGAAATCCAAACTCTCTACTTATTTTTAACTCGATCTTCAAGCTTAACCCTTCTATAGATTTCGTCATCGGTTATCCATATTTTTTTATACAGCAAGCTTATATAAAATTTGATCACCCTCTTGAATTTCCCTTCATAAATATTCATATTTCAGGTAAAGCTGTCATCTCATCGAAGTTACACTTCTTATTTGGATACGAGATCTTATGTTCAGTGAAAACAACATTGATGAAAACACACTCAACCAGCAGGCACTAAAAGATGACGTGTCCAGGAAAGAGGAAAACAAACTCACAAGAGAAGAATCTCTTTCTGATGAAAATCCAGACGTGTCTTCTTGCAGTTTAGAACAACTTGTAGAAACGCTTGAGGCAGAAAAAAGTGAATTAAAAGATCAGGTCATGCGACTCGCTGCAGATATGGAAAACCTTCGCCGTCGTACTGCACGTGATATAGCTGATGCGAAAAGTTACTCTATCGCTAGTTTTGCTCGTGATATGCTTTCTATATCAGACAATTTAGCTCGTGCCCTTTCTTCTCTTAGCGAAAAAAGTGATGACAATCATACAGGATTCAAAGCACTTGTAGAAGGTCTTGAAATGACAGAGCGAGCCATTACAGTCATTTTTCGAAGGTATGGTATAGAAAAAATAGAAGCATACGGTCAACAGTTTAATCCGCATTTTCATCAAGCTATGTTTGAAGTTTCTGATATGAGCGTACCTTCTAATACCATTAAAGAGGTTGTACAAGTAGGCTATACTATTGGTGATCGTGTTCTACGGCCAGCTATGGTTGGTGTATCTAAATCTAAATCACAAACACCTATAGTCGAGGATTAAATTTTATTGAATTGAATGGTTGGGGGACTTGGACTCGAACCAAGACCAACGGATTCAGAGTCCGCTATTCTACCTTTAAACTATCCCCCAACATGAATACTTTATATAGCATATTTTTTCATTATCTCTAAATATTTTTTTTCTATCAGATGAATTTATTTATCAAACCTTCAAAAAGACATCTAAAAATAAATCAACTCCTAAAAAATAAAGCAGTTCAAAACTGTTCATAAAAAAAACCTTTAAACTGAGTCACAAAACATGGAATATAATCCTCTTCGTAACAATATCCGGAATCTTCATGTCCATGTAAAAAAAAAAGAATCAAATCTTCCTCTCGACGTTGGTTAGAACGACAAATAAATGATCCTTATGTATATCAGTCACAAGCTGAGGGATACCGTTCACGATCAGCCTACAAATTAATTGAGATTAACAATCGATACAAATTCCTCAACAAAAGAGATAAAGTCATTGACCTCGGCGCTGCTCCTGGTAGTTGGTGCCAAGCTATCATCCGTATGATTGGCTCGAATAGCAAGAAACCATCGGTCATTGGCATTGATTACCTAGATATTCAACCCATTCTAGGAGTATCTTTTCTTAAAATGAATTTTCTTGATAAGAAAGCACCAGAAACATTGCTAACAATTTTAGGAGATAAGCCTAATATCATAGTTTCAGATATGGCCGCACCAACAACCGGGCACAAAGGTACCGATCACTTACGTACAGCACATTTATGTGAGGCAGCTGCCGATTTTGCAATATCTTGTTTAAAAATTAAAGGACACTTTCTAGCTAAAACATTCCAAGGCGGAACAGAAAATAGATTATTAAATCTGCTTAAATCTAATTTTAAATCAGTACATCATATTAAACCAAGAGCTTCTCGCAGCCAATCCGTTGAACTATATCTCCTCGCTCAGGAACGCAAATAACAGCTAAAATCTCTCTTATCGTGGAACAAGAATCATCATCATCTGACGTCCTTCGAGTTTTGGTTCCGCTTCAACCTTAGCAATAGCCAACACATCTTGCTTTGCTTGTTCAAGCAACTTGAGACCCAAATCCTGATGTGCCATTTCACGGCCACGAAAACGCAAAGTAACTCGAACCTTATCCCCAGAAGAAAGAAACCGAGCAATTGCCTTCATCTTTACAGTATAATCATGGATATCAATGTTTGGCCGCATCTTAATTTCTTTAATTTCAACCGTTTTTTGTTTCCTACGTATTTCAGATGCTTTTTTTTGATTCTGGTATTTTAATTTACCTAAATCAATAATCTTACATACTGGCGGCTCAGCATTCGGTACAATCTCTACAAGATCAAGACCAGCCGCTTCTGCCAGAATAAGAGCTTCATCTCTAGAAACAACACCACAATTTTTTCCCTCTACATCAATAAGCTGTATACGAGAAACACGAATATCCTGATTGGAACGTGGACCGTCCTTTTGGACGATCGCTGTTTTAAAGGGTCGGCGAATTGTCGTATTCTCCTCAAATTATTATACTATCAAATCTTTATCCACAAGAGAGTGTCTAGGCTCCGCTCCATCTTCACAAAAATATATAAAATCTCTATTATACATTCACTAAAACTCATGCCACGACAGCACTCATATGCATAATAAAATTATTCTACAAAATGCACAATAACGCAAGAGGAGATGTTCTCATGAATCAAAAAATTCAAGCACAATTTATAGAAATTGATGAAACAAAAATTGCTGTTCTAGAGAGAAAAGGTAAAAAACAACCAGGACTTTTTTGGCTTGGTGGATACCGTTCTAATATGATGGGAACAAAAGCCAGTGCAATCGATATACTTGCAGATGAATTGAGTTTATCTGCGATACGCTATGATTATTCAGGACATGGCCTTTCAGAAGGAGATTTCTTTCAGGGAAGTATATCCGTATGGTTACAACAAAGTTTAATTGTCTTCAAAAAATTTACAAATGGACCACAAATTTTAATAGGTTCTTCCATGGGTGGTTGGATAGCTATCCGTATGGCACAGGAACTTAAAAAACAGCAGACCAACATTGCAGGCATCATTCTCGTCGCCCCAGCTCCAGATTTTACAAAAACATTGTTAAAACATAACTTGACACAAACAGAAAAGCTTTCCTTGAAAACAAAAGGTTTTGTCGAAATTTCATCTATCCCTTATACACATCTTCTCATCAGTGATGGCGATAAGAATTTAGTCATGAATGGTTTGATTAATATTGAGTGTCCTATTCATATTCTCCACGGGATGAAAGATGAAGTGATCCCTTACCAGCATACTCTCCAGTTGATGAAACACTTACCTCTCAACGATGTAACACTCACTCTTATCAAAGATGGGAATCATAGTTTATCACGTCATCAAGACATTAAAATTTTAAAAAAAAGTATCCTCAATCTAATGACTCTAAAAGGATAACCCAGAGAAAGTAGATTAAACAATTTCAACCTTTTATGAAATCCTGTACAAGAGATAGAAAAATTCTCTCTGCTAACTCTTTAGCAGCACGTCTTTTAGCATCCTCTTCAGCTTGAAAAGCTGCATACTCTTCTTCTGGACGATCAAATGAAGAACGAACAAAGCATTTTCGTAAAAATAAAGTTTTCCCTTGAAGATCCTTGATGATATAATCAGATGTAGCAAAAACCACTCCTGCAGAAGCGCGCCCTTCATGATTATTTGCATCATTCACTACAGCAACTTGCTGTACATTCAATCTAATATTCAATGTTAATTGATAAACAAAAGAGAGATTCTCTAAACCAAGAAAAATTAAGTGATTCCGCACCAACTGCGTCATCTGATCATGAGCGCTCTCAATACTAATAGATGATAAAATATTAGCTATATTTTTCTTTGAAATCACAGTTTCATATATTTTGCGAGATTCATTTAAATAAAGAGGCTGGAAAGTACAGGAAGCGAGCAAGACACAAAGAGTCATACTCCAGCTTGTGAGCACCGTTTTCATAAACTTTATAGAACAACATTGATGATTCTCTGCGGGACAATAATGATTCTCTTAGGTATTCTACCATTCAGACGAGAAATAAGAAAATCAAGAGACAAAACAGCTCTCTCTATTTTAGACTTATCGGCATTGCGGCTAATGACTAAATCACCGCACTTTTTTCCATTAATTTGCACAGGCATTCTCATAGTATCATCAATTGTTAAGGCTATATCAAAAACAGGCCAAGGCGAACTAGCAATCAGCTGCTCTCCACCTAAAATTTCATTACATTCTTCTGCTAAATGAGGCATGATTGGTGCTATCATAGCAATAAGAAAATCAAGCGATTCCCGTACAACCCCTCTCATTTCTTGATCACAAAGCTTCTCATTATGAAAAAAATGAGAGAGAGTACTTACAAAGTTATACAGGTGGGCAATGACTCGGTTAAAGGCGAACTTTTCTATATCATCAGTCACAGCTTTCAGTGTCCGATGTGATAGCTTTGCAAGATCATCCGCTGCCCCTGTCTTAGATCCGCTCAGTGGACCACGCAACACATCTGCAGCACGTATGACCAAACGCCAAATACGTTGAACGAATCGATGCGCTCCCTCAATTCCGGATTCCGACCAAATAATATCACGCTCAGGAGGTGAATCGGATAACATGAACCAACGAATTGTATCTGCACCATAAGAAGCCAGAATTCTACTCGAATCAACGACGTTTCTCTTTGACTTGGACATTTTCTCAACTGGCCTGATTTCTACAATGTCCCCATTAGAAAGCAGTCGAGCACAACGATTCCCATTTCTTTCCTGAATACTAATTTCAAGTGGAGATACCCACAAACCATCAGAAGTCCTATATGTTTCGTGCATAACCATACCCTGCGTCAAAAGACCTTTAAATGGCTCTTCCAAAGAGGTATAACCAGTTTTTTTCATAGCCCGCATAAAAAAACGAGCATAAAGCAAGTGCAAAATCGCATGTTCAACACCACCGATATACTGATCAATCGGCAACCAATGATCAATAGAGACATCCTTTAAATTTTCAAATGGCGCAACAAAACGGGCATAATACCAGGATGAATCAACAAAAGTGTCCATAGTATCAGTTTCACGGCAAGCAGAATCACCACAATTTGGGCATTGAACTCCTTTCCATTCTTCATGAAAAAATAAGGGATTTCCTGGACGATCAAAAGTAACATCATCAGGCAAAATAACCGGTAAATCAGATTTCGGCACAGGAACAACACCACAATGCTTACAAAAAATAATCGGAATCGGACACCCCCAGTAACGTTGACGCGAAATACTCCAATCACGTAACCGAAATTGAATGGACCTCCTCGCCTGGGGTCTCCCTTCTACTATTTTGTTTTCAAGGCGATTCCGCACTTCAGAACACGCTTCTTTCACTGTTAAACCATTAAGAAAAAATGAATTAACTAGAAAACCATCTTTAACATAAGCTGTATTCCGAATAAGAAAATCCGATGGGCTTGCTCCTGTGGGAAGAACCACTGGATTCACAGGAAGCCCATATTTATTAGAAAAATCAAGATCATATTGATTATGAGCAGGGCAACCAAAAATCGCTCCGCTCCCATATTCCATCAAAACAAAATTAGCAATATAAACTGGTAATCTCCAACTCTCATTAAACGGATGAATCACGAAAAGCCCGCTTTTTACTCCTTTTGGCTCAGATTTTTCAAGAATAATAGCAGAGATTCCTCCACGGTTACATTCTTCAATAAAATCCTCAATCACCTTATCTTTTCTTGCAAGTTCTTTTGCAAGGGGATGGTCAACTGCAATCGCAATAAAAGCCGCTCCAAAAATCGTATCTGGCCGAGTTGTATAGACTTCAATCTCCCTAAAAGTTACAGATAAACCAGTATCGGCCAATTGCCACCGTACAAATAATCCATCTGATTTACCAATCCAATTCCGTTGCATAAGACGCACCTTGTCTGGCCATTGATCAAGTCGATCTAATCCCCTTAAGAGATCTTCACTATAATCAGAAATCCGAAAAAACCATTGCGTTAATTCACGTCTTTCAACCTGAGCACCAGAACGCCACCCACAGCCATCTATGACCTGCTCATTAGCAAGCACTGTTTGCTCCACAGGATCCCAATTCACTTTAGACTTTTTACGAAAAATCAGACCTTTTTCATACATATCAAGGAACAAAAGCTGCTGATGATGGTAATAATCAACATCACAAGTTGCAAATTCGCGAGACCAATCAAGCGAAAAGCCCAGACTCTTCAATTGCTCCCTCATTATCGATATATTGCGATAGGTCCACTCTTTAGGATGGAGCTTATTCCGCAGAGCAGCATTTTCAGCAGGCAGACCAAAGGCATCCCATCCCATCGGATGAAGTACATTAAATCCACACGCCCGCTTAAAACGAGCAACAACATCACCCATGGAATAATTCCGTACATGTCCCATATGAATTCGTCCAGAAGGATATGGAAACATTTCCAAAACATAATATTTTCTCCGAGAATCATCATTCTTTGTCTGAAAGATTCCAGATTGTTCCCAAATAGATTGCCACTTTTTTTCTACGAAATTTGGATTATAACGCTTGATTGCCATTCTTATTCTTCTCTTATAAAAGAACAGATAAATCTTAAGTATGTGAGCTTCATCATCAAATCGCTGACTCGTCAACAAAAAAAATCTCTTCAAAAAGGATACATAAAGTGCAGAGTGCCACACTGAATAGGCTAGAAACTAGTATGAGCGCTTTACAAGCGATTCTTATGCGAATAGAAAAAGCAGCAGTTAAAGCAAATAGAAAATTTTCAGAAATAACACTGATTGCTGTATCTAAAACCTTTAATACACAAACAATACTACCATTTCTAAAAGCTGGACACCGTATCTTCGGTGAAAATCGAGTTCAGGAAGTAAAAAAAAAGTGGCCTGCACTGCGGCATCATTTTCCTGATATAGAACTACACCTTATTGGACCACTGCAATCCAATAAAGTATCAGAAGCGGTGCGCTTGTTTGATGTCATAGAAACAATTGATCGGGATAAAATCGCAGCTCTTCTAGCACAAGAGATACGAAGACAAAATAAATCTCTCAAACTATATATTCAAGTCAACACAGGATCAGAAAGCCAGAAATCTGGCGTTGCACCACACAACGTAGCACATCTCCTGAACCAATGTAAAAATTATCACAAAATCTATATCGAAGGGTTAATGTGCATACCACCTCTCGGTGAAAATCCAGCCACTCATTTCGCAATACTCAAAAAAATAGGAAGAGAAGTCGGATTATCACGCTTCTCTATGGGAATGTCCAATGACTTTGAAACAGCTATCGCTTTTGGCGCGACTCATATCCGTATCGGATCAGCAATATTTGGCCATAGAAACAATAAGAAAAATCAAAGCCTATATGGATGATCCATGAGCTGCCCTCTCTTTCACATGACGTTTAATCAAAAGAGCCCGTTGCGACAATTCTTGATTATCTGATTTCATCAGAAAAAGATCAAGACCACCACAGTGTTCAACTGAACGCAAAGCATGTGCAGAGACACGAAGCCGATAACTCTGCTCAAGAATCTCAGAAATCAATGTGACCTTACAAAGATTTGGTAAAAAACGGCGACGAGTCTTATTATTCGCATGACTTACAGTATTCCCATACTGGACGGACTTTCCAGTTAATTCACAAGTACGAGACATGACCCCATCCTATCTGCAGTTATCATAAGTCTTTCATTGTCTAGGAAAAATAAAAAATGTCAAATTTCTAGTTATTTTTTTTCATAAAAAAAGCACTTTTGACGAAAACAATGATAATGATCATGACATGAATATGGATCTTTTAAAGATAAAATATGAAATATACCTCTCTCTCTTCCTTCATTTTCTGGACACTCCTAATTTTCTTTTTTTTCTTATTTTCTACTCTTGGCATCTGGCAAATCTATCGCCTTCAATGGAAAAATACTCTCATCGCTCGTGTGAATGAACGTATTCATCTTGCACCCCGCCCTGCTCCACTTTTAGCAGAGTGGTTCAAGATAAAAGCTCCTAACTACGATTATCTTCCCGTTTCAATAAAAGGTCATTTTTTAAATGATAAAAATATTTTTGTTCACGCTCTGACTATCTATGGATCAGGCTATTGGTTACTAAGTCCGCTTGAAACATCAGAGCACTCGATTATTTTTATCAATCGTGGCTTTGTACCTATGGAAAAAAAGAAAAAAATTCAAAACACTTTTCAAGAGGTTAGAATCCATGGTCTTTTACGTATGGAAGAAAAAAATGGCTACCTTATTCGGAACAATCCTGATAAGGACTTATGGTATACACGCGAATTATCTGCAATGGCAAAAGCAAAAAAACTCTCAACAGTTGCTCCTTATTTCATTGATGCAGATAAAGCGATGGAAAGCTTTCCCATTGGAGGACTAACAGTTATTCAGTTTCCTAACAATCATCTTGTCTACGCTCTTACAGGCTTTACACTTGCTGGAGGCGTTTTAGTCGGAGCACTCTTCCTTCTCTTACCGAAGAAAATAAGTAAAAAATGAAGGATACAAAAGATATTTTTTTAGTACAAGAATTCCAAAGGAACAACTTTTCTTTCAGGAAAAAACTGACCGATACGCTTAATCTCCCAGTTAAGTTTTATACCGCAGTGCCCAAAAACTCTTTGACGGACTCTTTCCCCAAGAAATTCAAGATCATAAGCGCTAGCATTACCAGTATTCATCATAAAATTACAATGCATAGGCGAAATTTGTGCACCACCATAAACAAGTCCACGGCACCCTGCATCATCAATGATACGCCAAGCAGACATCCCTTTAGGATTACGAAATGTTGAACCACATGTTTTTGCACCTACTGGCTGCACACTCTCACGGTAACGCTGCACTCGATTCAAAGCAGTACGGATAAGATACGAATCTTCCTTCATTCCTTTCAATAAAGCCGAAACAAAAACTAAGTTTTCAGAAACACCTGTATAACGGTAAGAATAATTCATATCATTCCGTAAAAAGATCAACCGGTTTCCCTTATGATCAAGACTATGTACTTCAACCACTCTGTCAGAAGTTTCAAGCCCATTTGCACCACTGTTCATACGTAAAACACCACCCAATCCACCAGGAATACCATAATAAAAATGAAACCCTGAAATACCTGCTCTCAGAGCTTCGGCCGCTAAACGTTTAGCTGAAACAGCAGCGCCAGCAAAAAGGATATCATCTGATACAATATGGACATTTCCAAAGCCTTTAGAAGGAAGACGGATAACAACCCCTGGCACACCACCATCCCGTACTAATAAATTAGAACCAAATCCAATAACAGTTAGTGGAATCTCTTCCGGTAAATTTGCTAAAAACTCTGCTAACTCTTCTTCATCTTCTGGATGATATAGCAGCTCGGCTAAGCCACCTGTCCGAAACCATGTTCTTTTACTCATATCTGCATTCGCTATCATGCTGCCCCTTCTCCTGGAAAAGGTCAGCCGCTTTAGCAAAGCCTCACCATCAAGTTTTTGAAAAGCAATCATTTTGAACGAAACTCTAATTCATGAGGTAAAGCATATGCCCATTGCGTAATATTTCCTGCTCCCATAAATATAATATAGTCCCCGAAGTTCGCTATTTTTCTAATAAATGGAGCGACATCCTCTTGTCCTCCAATATAATGGACCTGATTATGACCCGCTCTTCTAATCCCTATTATCAATGCTTCCGTATTAATACCATCTCTTTCCTCCTCACCTGCAGTATAAACTGGAGCCAAAGCAACAATATCAGCATCAGAAAAACAGACAGAAAAATCATAAAGTAAATGAGACAAACGACTATAACGATGCGGCTGGACAATAGCAATCACTTTCCCCCTCGCAATAGCACGTAAAGCCTTAAGAACAGCCATAATTTCAACAGGATGATGGGCATAATCATCAAAGATTTCAATCCCGTTCCATGAACCTATATGAGTCAAACGACGATGAACTCCCCTAAAGGAAGCAAGTCCTTGCAGAATAGCTTCGTAAGACACAGAACACTCATGAGCAACAGCAACCGCTGCAACCGCATTCAAAACATTATGCTGTCCAATCATCGGAAACACAAGATTTTTGAGCTCCTTCACTCCGTTCTTCGAATCCTGAACAATAATATCAAAAAAAGAGCAAAAACCATCAATTCTATAATTCAAGTAACGAACATCAGCCTCTAAATCGCTCCCATAAGTAATCACACGACGATTCCTCACATGGCTCACTAAAAATTTTACTTCTGGATCATCAAGACACATAACTGCAAAACCATAAAAAGATACTTTCTCAACAAATTTATAAAAAGCTTGACGCATATTTTCAATAGTTCCGTAGTAATCAAGATGCTCCGGATCAATACTAGTAAGAACAGCAACATCAACCGGTAAATGAAGAAAGGTACCATCACTTTCATCAGCTTCTACTATCATCCAATTACTCGATCCCATGCGGGTATTACTAGAATAGGCATTGATAATCCCTCCATTAACAACAGTAGGATCAAAACCACCCATATCTAACAAAGCAGCAATCAAAGAAGTCGTTGTCGACTTACCATGAGTCCCTGCAATAGCAATGGTTTGACGAAAACGCATAAGCTCAGCAAGCATTTCAGCACGCTGAATCACAGGTACCCCCTTCTTCAGCGCCAATAAATACTCGCAGTTGTCTTGCTTAATGGCTGTAGAAATGACAACAAGCTCTGCATTCGCAAGATTTTCATCGCGATGCCCAACAAAAATCGGAATGCCTCTCTTGCGTAACCGGACAACATTAGCATTATTGACTTCATCAGATCCTTGGACTTTATAACCTAAATTATGTAAAATATCAGCAATAGCGCTCATACCAATACCCCCTATGCCGATAACATGAATAGGACCGATATCAAGGGGCATCATAACCTATCTCCTTTTTGATCTCATCTAAGGATTTTCCTATGAGAAGTGCCTGCGTTATATCCGCAAGTTTTTGCGTTGCTTCCAGACGACCTGCTGAGCGAACCTTCTTCGCCGCAATCTCTAAAGAATCTGGATTCTCAACTACATTAGAAATCAATTCCGCAAGCCATGTCGAGCTTAAATCCTTCTGCAACATCATTGTCACTCCACCATAACGAAGTAAAAATTCTGCGTTATGTCTCTGATCATCGTCCAAAGCAGAAGGATAAGGCACAAGAAGAGCAGGACGTCCAATAGCAGAAATCTCAGATACACTTAATGCACCAGAACGAGCAATAACATAATGTGATCGGGCCATCTGCTCAGAAAGGGTTCTAAAAAAGCTTTGAACATTAGCCATGACTCCAAAAGCTTTATAAGCCTTTTTCAGATACTCAATATCAGAAGCCGGAGCCTGCTGGGTAATCACTAAACGTCTACGAATACTCCTATCAAGAAGAGAAACCGCTTCAGGCAAAAGCCTAGAAAAAAACATAGCCCCCTGACTCCCACCAAAAACAAGTAAGGAAAATAAACTATTATTCCTAGCTGCTACATAAGGAGTCCTTGCGGCCTGAATCACATCCATCCGCAATGGATTCCCAATGACAATCAGCTTATCTGCAAATTTGTCTTCTAAAGATAGAAACCCACTTGCAATAACAGCGATACGTGAAGAGAGAAACTTATTAACACGCCCCATCACCGCATTTTGTTCATGAATAAAAGAAGGAATATTCATTTTAATTGCAACATAAACCGGTGTTAAGCTTGGATAACTTCCAAAACCAGCAACAAGAGAAGGAGTAAACTTACGTATCAGCCTATAGGACTGATAGAGGCTATATATCACTTGAAAAAGACCCTTTAAAAACCTTAAAGGATTCTTTAGAGATAAAGATATCGACTTAACAACATGAATCCGATTACTAGGAAAAGCAGTAATAAAATGTTCAGCCCGCTTATCTGTAAGCAAATGAACATCAAAACCACGACTTCTCAATGCAACACCAAGTGCTTCAGCTGGAAAAAGATGACCTCCTGTTCCACCAGCAGCAAGAAAAATTGTTTTTTTCCCCATGTTAGGATACCGTTATATCTTTAGGAAATCTACGAGTGAGTGCAAGCAAACATCCTGTCGTAAAAGATACAGCCAAGAGAGATGAGCCTCCATAAGAAAGAAATGGTAAGGTCATTCCCTTTGGAGGCATTAAATGTAAATTTACTGCTATATTAATAACAGATTGAAACCCAATCAATAGAGCCAGACCAGAAATGGAAAGCCGAAGAAACTCATTTTCTTCCTTCATAGCAATCAATAACGAACGGATCACAATAAAAGCAAACAAGATGACTATGATCATACAAAAAATAATACCATATTCCTCAGCAGCAACAGAAAATACAAAATCTGTATGACTATCAGGAATAAGATTTTTGATGATACCCTCACCTGGACCTTGACCAAACCAACCACCATGAAGAATTGCCTTATGACCAACAGAAGCTTGAAATGTATCTCCTTGTCCTGTGACAAAAGAATTCATGCGCTCATGAACATGCCCAAATAAGAAATAAATACTGAATAAAGCTATAATCAAAAAACCAATAAAACTATAAATGAAAAACCAGGCCCCCCCTGAAAGAAAAAACAAAATCAATCCAATTAAAGTGATCAAAATAGTTTGCCCAATATCAGGTTCAAGAGTCAACAGAATAGAACACATCAGATAAAGAAGTATTGCATATGCATATTGCAATCTCATAAAAAACCATGCTAGGGTTACAGAAAAAGCAGGCTTCATAAACTCAGAAGGCTGAATCACAATACCTGCAACAGCAATCCATCTTCTAGCGCCTTTAATATCCATACCTTGAAATAAAGTAAGAAGTAGAAGAAAAATAGAAACTATCAAAATAAAAACGCACAGACGATGTATAGTCCGTGGCGTACAAAATGAAGAAAAAATCATAACAAAAAAGGCAAGGCAAGTATATTTAATATGCAGTTTCACAAAATGAAAAGCATCTGTAATACCAATTCTATATGCAACAGACGGACTAGCTGAAAAAGAAAGCAAAATGCCAAATACCATCAGAAACAAACAAAACACTAGAATATAATGATCAATCGTCCACCACCAATCGGAAAAATTCCCGCGATCAACACGATTGACCATCCGTCCTTCTCCTTACAACTCTATATCTTTGAATCAGGATAACTAAAACAGTCATACACAGCTTTACGAAAACTATCTCCCCGCACCTGATAATCAGTAAATTGGTCAAAACTAGCGCACGCAGGTGAAAACAAAACCACAGAATCCTCTGTATCACACAGCGCATCATGGCCAGCTTTCAGAACAGCCTTAGCTAAAGTCCCAGCCATAACAATAGGAAGCTCTTCTCCAATCTCTCTAGCAAACACTGGTCCAGCTTCACCAATGAAATAGACCTTTCTCATTTTTGAAAAAAATTTTCGCAATATATAAATACCTCCTTCTTTTGCTACCCCCCCAGCAATCCAATAAATAGAATTAAATGTTGCCAGTGCAGCCGCGGATGCTTCAGCATTCGTAGCTTTGCTATCATTTATAAACAGCACATTTCTCTTTCTAGCAATTTCCTCCATACGATGAGAAAGCCCCTTAAAAGAAGCGAGAGAGTGAGGACGATCTATCCCGAGTAGATCACAACACGCAAGAGCAGCTAAGGTATTTTGCATATTATGATCACCACGAAGAGAAGGAATATCTTCTAAAGAAGCAAGAATTCGAATTCTTTTAGCTTGTGCATGCAGAATTAGTTTCCTATCAGAAAAATATCCATCTTTTAAAGGATTCCCAACTTTAAGAGGATATACGATCTTTCCAGCCTCTAACAAATCTTCATAAATCCTTAGACAGAATGGATCATCAATAGCAAGAACAGCTTTATCTGACCCAGATATAAGCCTTTTCTTAAGCAGCTGATAAGACTTAAAAGTCCCATGACGATCTATATGATCTAATGTTACATTCAACAAAATACCAATCGTCGGATTAATTGATGGCGCAAGATCAATCTGATAAGAGGAACATTCAATTACATAGATCCGCCCTTTCATAAATGGCGGAAGCGACAAAACCGCCGTACCAATATTTCCGCCAATCCAGACATCATACCCCGCTTTTTTCAAGAGATATCCGATCAGAGCCGTTGTCGTCGATTTTCCGTTCGTGCCTGTTATTGCAATAAAAGGACAATCTTCAGTTCTCAAATTGACACGCTTTAAAAAAGCATTTCTCTCCTCCACAAAAAGCTGAATATCCCCAATAATCTTTACATTGTATTTCTGTGCTATTTCAACGACCCAATGGGGCTCGGGATCTGTAAGTTGCACTCCAGGAGAAAGAATAAGAACAGAGACTTCATCCCAACTCATCCTACGCAAATCTTCTACAATCAATCCCTGACTACAGGCATTTTTAATAGCTAAAACATCATCATCCCATGCAATGACATCAGCACCTCCCGCTTTGAGCGCAAGTGCTGCTTGTAAACCAGAACACCCAAGACCAAAAAGAAAAACTTTCTTTTTAGAAAAAGAATACACAGGAATCATCATTCACCTAATATTTAACATCAGGAGCCCTAAAACAGCAAAAAGGCTAGAGAGAATCCAAAAACGAATCACAACCTGATTTTCTGTCCATCCCTTCTTTTCAAAATGATGATGAAGAGGAGCCATCAAAAAAACACGACGACCTATTATCTTAAAACAAAACACTTGAATAATGACTGATAAAGCTTCTATAACGAAAATAGCACCGATGATCGCGAAAAGGATTTCATGTTTCAGAGAAACCGCAACGACCCCTAATAAACTACCTAAAGCCAGTGAACCAGTATCTCCCATAAAAATGGAAGCAGGGGCTACGTTAAACCACAAAAAAGCAAGTCCTGATCCGACTAAAGCTCCAAGTAACACTGTAAGTTCGCCTGCCCCAGGCACATAATGTATTTCTAAATATCTAAAAAAAATTGCATTCCCAGCAATATAACTAACGAATGCAAAAGAAGCTGCAACAATCAAAACAGGGACAATAGCTAAACCATCCAGTCCATCAGTAAAATTCACTGCATTGGCTGCCCCGACAATAACAAAAGCAGAAAAAGGAATAAAAAAATACCCAAGATCTAATCTATAAATTCCGAAAGGAAATGCCAACTCTGATGAAGCAGTAGGCCTAAGAATATAAGCAGCCAGAGAAGCAATGAGAAACTCACATCCAAGACGCCTTGTTACTGATAAACCTTTATGATTCTGCTGCCTCACTTTCAGATAATCATCATAAAAGCCAATAGCCGAAAAAGCCAATGTTACACCAAAAACAATCAAACAATAGATATTGAAAAGATCACACCATAACAATGCAGAGACAGCTATTCCTCCCAAAATCATAAGTCCTCCCATCGTTGGTGTCCCCGTTTTTTTCATATGAGTCTGAGGGCCATCTATACGAATAGGCTGTCCTGTTCCCTGGAAAGACTTCAGAAAGTTTATAAAAATCTGCCCAAATAAAAAAACAATAACAGCTGATGTCATTATTGCTACCCCAGTACGAAAGGTAATAGACTGAAATAGAGAAACTCCTTTAAAACAATCGGAGAAAGCCGATAAAAACATAAACATAGAAGAATACTTTTTTCTAAAAACAAACACACAGTATATCGTCAACAGACAATATGATACTTTTCAAGAACGGCATCAACAATGCGTGACAAACCAATATTTTTTGATGCCTTAAGCATGATAATATCACCGGCATGCAAATCATTTAAAAGTAGGTTTAAAAGATTAATCGCCCTTTCACAATAAGACACATGCAAATAATCACGTAAAATATCAGAAAGATACTTCATATAAGGCCCGACCAATAACGCACGACTAATACCAGAGGCACGAATTGGTAAGGCTAATTCTTCATGTTCTCTTCGTGAAACATGCCCAAGCTCTAACATATCGCCAAGAACAGCTACTCTGCGCCCATATGACCCAATTTTATTCTTTCTCAGCACAGAAAGAGCTGCTCTCATAGAAGCAGGATTAGCATTATAGGTTTCATCAATTAATAAAAAGCTACCCCCTCCTGGTAAAGCTACTTTATAGCGCATTCCTCTGCCTTTTCCTGCAAAAAAATTCTGTAATCCAAGAAGCACCCTGGCCATATCGACTGCAAGAATATCTGCTACTCCCAAAACCGCTAGACAATTATGTGCCATATGAACCCCTGGCACATTCACTTTAACTATCACTTCCTTCAAAGGAAGCCGAGCTTTAAAAAGAAGAGAGTCATCCCCAATCTCTATATTCTTCAATCGATAATCTGCCGTATCCAGATCACCAAAAGAGAGAACATGTCTTACACCGACAGCATAAGCTTTTCTCTTCAGATAAAGAAAAAATGAATCATTTATATTAAGAAAAACGACTCCGTTAGACTGTAATCCTTCAAAAATCTCCGCTTTAGCATCAGCAATCCCCTCCATATTATCAAAATATCTAAGATGCGCTGCTGCAATACGCGTTATAATGGCTATATCCGGTGCAACCAACTTCACAAGTTGGCGAATTTCGTTTTTATGATTCATACCAATCTCAAAAATACCAAAATCGGTATTAAGAGGCATGCGGGCAAGCGCCAAAGGTACACCCCAATGATTATTAAATGAATAAGGACTAGCGTACACATTTCCAATCCTAGAAAAAGCGCAAAAAAGAGCATCCTTTGTTGTTGTTTTTCCAACAGATCCAGTAACAGCAATCACTTTTGCAGATGAACGAGAGCGTGCTACCCTTGCTAGCTTCTCAAGAGCCTCACGGACATGATTCACAAGAATCAGCGGAACACACTCACCATCTTTCTCAAAAGATAAAGCATATTTCTGACTGAGAACAAGAACAGAAGCGCCTTTTTCTACAGCCATAGGCACAAAATCATGACCATCAAAATTCTTTCCTTGAATAGCAAAAAATGCATCTCCCTTTTGCAAAGTACGTGTATCAATAGAAATGCCACAAATCGCATCGGTTCTCCCCATAGAATCACCACCGATAGCATTTAAAAAATCATGCCATTTCCACAAAACAATCATTTAACATAGGCTCCTAAGGCTGCATATATCTCAAAATAATCTGAAAAAGGAAAAAACTGATTCCCAATAATTTGACCTTCTTCATGGCCTTTCCCTGCAACAATGAGTGTATCTCCAGACTCTAGCATTGAAATTGCCTTGTAAATAGCCTCCCGCCGATCAGAAATCTCAATTGCACCTGATGCTCCAAGCAAAATTTGCTTACGGATGATAGCTGGATCTTCTCTACGCGGATTATCATCAGTCACAATAACAATTTCCGCAAAACGAACTGCTATAGCACCCATAATGCGACGCTTTCCTTTATCACGATCTCCCCCACAACCAAATACCAGAAGAATTCTCCCAATTGTCAAAGAACGTAGAGACTTTAAAGCATTTTCTAATGCATCCGGCTTATGGGCATAATCAATATAAATGTATGCACCAGTATGAGTCATAGCAACAAAATCCAATCGTCCAGGAGCTCCTTTAATACGCTCTAAGGCTCTAAAAGCTGCAGCAGGAGATTCACCTATCGCAATAGCAAGTCCAGCCGCCATAACAGCGTTAGCCATCTGAAATTCTCCGAACAACGGGAGGGCTACATCATAAATATGACCATCACATTCAAGATCCAGGTATTGCCGATATCCATCATATTCTACCCGAATAACCCTAATAAATTCTCCTCTCCGCCCTACAGTCAGCACATGATGCTTTCCACGTCCTATATGTTCAATCACTTGAGTCGAATATCTATTATCAGAATAAACAACGGCTGGGGCTCCATGAGGCAAGAGTTTATCAAAAAGCCGCATTTTAGCATTAAAGTAGTCCTCAATCGTAATATGATAATCTATATGATCACGCCCAAAGTTAGTGAAGGCGGCTGCCGTAAGACGTAGTCCATCAAGTCGCCTCTGCTTAATTCCATGTGATGAGGCTTCTATCGCTACATGAGTGACTCCATCACTAGAAAGTTCTTTAAGAAAAGAATGTAACTCAAGAGGTTCTGGTGTCGTCAAAGAACTCGATTGCATAATTTTCTGTGAAATTATCCCAATTGTTCCAATACTAGCAGCTGAAAAACCATTATGATTCCATATTTGACGAAGAAAAGAAACAACAGATGTCTTCCCACACGTACCAGTCACAGCCGTAATAACCTCCGGTTGCCTCTTATAAAAACGTGAAGCTGCACAAGCTAAGGCAAGGCGAACATCATCAACCCTGATGACTGGAACAGATAAATTCGGTAAATTTGCTCCAGATGCGATAACTACAGCGACGGCTCCTCGCTTTTCAGCATCCGTTGCATAAAAATAAGCATCTCCTACATGACAGTTCAAGGAAAAAAATAGGGACCCAGCTACGACCTTCCGTGAATCAGAAGTCAGAGCTGTGACTCGAAGCATAGGTAAAGTACTGTTCGTTTCTATTAAATCAGCTAAATTCATTGTATGAGCACTCTACAGTTTTCTCCATTTTTATTTATAGCGGGGATCTATCAAGGTTTTTGCATCTTCTTTAGTAAAATCTGGATGAATTCCAAGAAACAGTGCTGATCTACGGATAATCTCAGCAGCCAGTGGAGCAGCGTTAAGAGCAGATGTAGCCGAAACTCTCCCTTTCTCAGGCTTAGGCTCATCAATAATTGTTAAAACAACATAAGATGGATCATCCATTGGGAATGCTGCTAAAAATGTATTAAATCTCCTATCCTTCACGTACCGACCCTTGACAACTTTTTCTGCAGTACCAGTTTTCCCTCCGACACGATAACCATCTACAACAGTATTCCGAGCCGATCCCATTTTTGCATTTAATTCATAGAGATAACGCAGATCACTACTAGTTTTCGGTTTAATAACTTGGGTGCCATGCAAAAAATTATGATTCTTTTTAAAAAGAAATGTTGGTTCTATTAATCGTCCACCGTTCATCAAGGCCGCTGCAGCAACAGCTGTTTGCAAGGGTGTTGTCATCATCCCATGCCCAAAGGCTATAGTCATAGAATTAACTTTTTTCCATACATGTGGCTCAATAGGACTGGCTATCTCTGGCAATTCTATACCGATACGCTCAAGAAGACCTATCCGTTTTATAAAAGCTCTATGATGTTGAATACCAAGAATTTCTGCTTCCTTAGCCGATCCAATATTAGAGGAATAGATAAAAACCTCCCAAAGAGCAAGCGCTCGATATTTACCATGAAAATCACGGATCATTTGATGACCAAAATGCAAAGGTTTTGAAGCATCAATCTTTGTATCGAGCTGAAACACTCCAGAATCAAGAGCCATTGCAGTCGTAAAACTCTTGATTGTTGATCCCATTTCGAAAAGACCAGCTGTCATACGGTTCAGACGATTAGGTTGGAGCGCCTTTAAAGGATTATTCGGATCAAAATCTGGTAAAGATACAAGAGCAATGACTTCACCTGTTTTGACATTTAACAACAGAGCTCCACCTGCCTGAGCTCTATAACGCTTGATTGCTTTTTTTAACTCTTCATGCACAAGCGCCTGTATACGGATATCAATAGAAAGAACTAATTGCTTAAGAGCTGGAGCACGCCAAACGGCACGTAAATCACTCAAACCACTCTGATCAATATATTTTTCTATCCCGGAAAGACCTTTATTATCAACATCCACAAAGCCAAGAATATGAGAAGCTATTGAGCCATCAGGATAAAACCGACGGGTTTCAACTCGAAAGCCAAGACCTGGAATCCCAAGTTCCATAATTCTAGCCTTTTGGTCTGGAGTCAAACCGCGTTTAATCCATACAAATCCAGAGTTACTTTTCAATTTACGCCAAACTTCATCCAATCTCAAATCCCTTAAAACCCTCGATAGAAGTTCAATCGTTTCATTCACATCAATGATACGACGTGGTTCAGCAAAAAGAGAATAAGTTTTAACATCAGTAGCTAACAAACGCCCGTGACGATCAACAATATCAGGTCTACCTCTATAGGTTTCAGAAAAAGATTTTTCTACCTTCATTTTAAAATTCTCCCTACCATATTGAATCAGCCGTGTACAAATTCCTAGGTAAAGGAACAAAAAAGAAAAAACACTGACAAGAAAACGCAAGCGATAGCGCTTTAAATAAAAAGCCTTCTTAACATCATCAAATCGTAGGAACGACTTCATCTCAATTTTCGACCTACAACACTAAGCCTAATAGCTCATCTATGTTCTACATTCTGATCAAGAGATCCCGGAGTCGGAAATTTAAAAGGAGTCTTTACAATAATATTCTGAACAGTCTCAGAAAGACGATCTGGAATATCCGAGACCTTCACAATCTGCCAAGGTTGAATCAACTGCAACCCTAACTGCTTTTGATATTGCGTCACAAGGAAATTTATACGTACAGGCTCTGTCAGAAAAGCCCAATCAGCCCGCAATAAATGAATCATATTTTCTTCTACCTCAACTTCTCCTTGAATCCTTCTAAGGTCTTTAGAGAGTTCCTGAGATTCATATTTCATATCATAAGTTATAGCTGCAGCACATATCATCACAGCTATCAACAAAATATCAATGATCCGAGACAATCGGACGGCCTCCTTTTTTACAAGGGAGAAAGCTTAGAACCCTGAATAGGCTCAAATCTCTTTCAAGAGCAGGCGCTTCCGTGCGTATACCTACGCGCAGCTTTGCAGAGCGAGCACGTACATTACTCAGAATCTCCTCTCTATCAGCCATCTGGACTCCTTGAAACAAAGGGATAAAAGAAGCTTTCGTTCGAATATCAGGAAGATAGCGGGAAGGCGATATCCTTCCAGAGCGATTACTGAAAAAAAGCTTCACAATACGATCCTCCAGGGAATGAAAGGTAACAACAGCAAGCCTTCCCGATGGCCTCAGTATTTTTTCAGCAGCAACAAGTGCATAAATCAGCTCACCAAGTTCATCATTTACATAAATTCGCAAAGCCTGAAAAACACGCGTTGCTGGATGAATCGATCCTTGCGTGCGTTGGATCAGTCCTTCAACGGATTGAGCTAAATCCAATGTCGAGATAAAAGGTTTTTTCCTTCTGCGAACTTCAATCATTTTTGCAATAGGTTTAGCATAACGCTCTTCACCCAACAAAGTAAAAATACGGATAAGATCATTCCTTTTCATACAGTTCACTACATCCCCTGCAGTCAACCCTTTCTGGGACATGCGCATGTCAAGTGGTCCATCCTTAATAAAAGAAAAACCACGACGAGCTAACCCAATCTGCATGGAAGAAACACCCACATCAAGAACAACAGCATCTACTTTTTCCGAACTTACTGTATCAAGACGCGAAAATGGAATTTCAATAAATTGAAATCGGTCTTGAAACTTTTCAAGTAACGTATAGGCACTCATAACGGCATCAGGATCCCTATCAATAGCAATCACATGCGCGCCTCTTCTGAGAAAAGTTCTAGAATACCCACCAGCTCCAAAAGTTCCATCAAGAACTAATGCGCCTCTTAAATCACCTAAACTTGAAACAACCTGATTTAGCATAACCGGCACATGCTCTATCATGAAACTATCAACTTTCCAGTGCCAATCCTCATTTTTTTATCCATAAGACCGTTAAAACGAAAATAAATTTTTCAGAAAAGAAAAGTATTTTTTTTCTTTTTTCTCTTAAGAAAGATCCTATAATTACAATCATATTGTAGAGCAATCTTTTCTGTGATTTCACATAATGTTTATGGAGTTTTTATCAGATCATGTCACACAATACGTTTGGACATATGTTCCGTGTTACTACATGGGGTGAAAGCCATGGAAGTGCAATTGGATGTGTGGTGGATGGTTGCCCACCAGGCATCCTCTTTACACAAGAAGAGATCCAAACTTATCTTGACAAACGCAAACCTGGGCAATCAAAATACACAACCCAACGGCGAGAACCCGATCAGGTAGAAATACTGTCTGGTGTTATAGCTCATAACGAAGGACTGATGACAACAGGCACACCAATCTCTATGTTAATTGAAAATAAAGACCAGCGATCCAAGGATTACAGTCATAAGCCGTATCGACCTGGACATGCAGATTATACGTACGATGCTAAATATGGGATACGCGATCACCGTGGTGGAGGACGTTCATCAGCTCGAGAAACAGCTGCACGTGTCGCGGCAGGAGCTTTAGCACGTAAAATTATCCCTAGCCTGAAAATTCGCGGTGCTGTCATCGCAATTGGCCCTCATACAATCAATCGTGATCATTGGAATTGGGATGAAGTCAACTCTAATCCATTTTTTTCTCCAGATGCCGAGTCTGTAAAAGTATTTTCTGACTATCTCACAAGTATCCGGAAAGCTGGTTCATCAATCGGTGCCGTGATAGAAATTGTAGCAGAAAACGTACCAAAAGGTCTTGGAGCGCCGATTTATAGCAAATTAGACCAAGATATCGCCTCTTATCTCATGTCCATTAATGCCGTTAAAGGAATAGAAATTGGCGATGGATTCAGCGCTGCCTACTTACAGGGTGAAAACAATGCTGACGAAATGTACATGAACAATGAAAGAAATCCTGCCTTCTCTTCTAATCACGCCGGTGGCATACTAGGTGGCATATCTACAGGGCAACCAATCATTGCACGGTTTGCTGTAAAACCAACACCATCTATTCTCATTCCATGCCGATCCATTAACAGCGACGGCCATGAAATTCATGTGATCTCCCGCGGACGTCATGATCCATGCGTAGGGATTCGTGCCATGCCTGTTGGTGAAGCAATGGTTGCTTGCGCTCTGGCAGATCATTTTTTACGTCACCGCGGGCAAACAGGTCGTATTTGAAAGAAGTTATATCTTGAACACATCACTATCACGAAAAAATACACTCAAAGCACTCCAAGCTTTTCAAAAGGGTGAAATTATCGTCATAATGGATGATAATGGACGTGAGAATGAAGGCGATTTGATTCTAGCAGCAGTGCACTGTACCTCTCAGAAAATGGCATTTATTATACGACATACATCTGGTATCGTGTGTGCTGCTATGCAGCATAAAGAAGCAAAACGCCTTCATCTCCCATTGATGGTCAGCGAGAATGATTCTTTCCATTCCACGGCTTTTACAATTACAGTTGATTACCGTCATGGAACGACAACAGGTATTTCAGCTCATGATCGGACCTTAACAGTACGAAACCTTGCAAATCCAGAAGCAGAACCTACAGATTTTGTACGACCTGGTCATATTTTTCCTCTGATTGCACGCGAAGGCGGTCTCCTCTCACGCTCTGGCCATACAGAAGCAGCTGTAGATCTCTGCAGAATTGCAAAACTACCACCTGTAGGAGTATTGTGTGAATTACTCAACGATGATGGGACAATTATGCGTGGATATCAACTTATAAAGTTTATCAAACAACATCATTTATATCAAACATCCGTTGCAGATCTGATCACTTACCGCCAAGAAAAAGAAACCCTCCTTCATCATCTGGCAACAATACAAAAAAAAACAGCTATTGGAAACGTCCGTGTCCACAGGTATCAACTGCCATGGGAACAAATACAACATCTAGCCATTGTGATCGGAGATATCTCTGATGGAGAAAATATTCCAGTATACCTTTCTTATGAAGATGTATTAAGTGATGTTTTTGGAAAAACATGCGAGCCTGAAAGAGTTTTAAAGAAACTCAAAGAAAAATATAAACGTGGTGTTCTTGTCTATTTACGTTATGGGTTGATCGAAATAAAAAACAAATCAGTTAGTCAAAATATGACATGCACCAATAAAAATCAAAAAAATCAAGAAAAACATACTGAAGCCATCATCCGTGAAAAAAAATGGTGCAAAATTGGCCTAGGAGCACAAATCCTAAAACATTTAGGCTTACATTCCATTCTTCTTCTTTTATCAAAAGAACAACAATATATCAAATTTGAGGAATTCGGCATCTATATTACTCGTATAGAAAGAATCTAATAAAAAAAAGGAAAATCTATGAATACAAAAACAGAATCTAATATTACCTCAATGAGTTTTGAAGAAGCTCTCGCACAACTAGAAAACATTGTTGATCGTCTTGAGCGCGGTGATACGCTTTTAGAAGAATCCATTCGCATTTATGAACGCGGTGAAGCCTTAAAAAAACATTGTGAAAAGCTGTTGCAAAAGGCTGAAAGTAAGGTTGAAAAGATTCAACTCAATAGCAATGGCTTACCAGAAGGATTAACACCCATCAATGAATCATGAAAGACTAAATCACATAAGATCGAAGCGGTTCAAAACCATTGAAAGCAACAGAAGCATAAGTAGCTGTATAAGCACCTGTCCCAAAAATAAATAACTCATCTCCTATGCTCAAGGAAACAGGAAGTTCATAAAGTAAGTTTTCATAGAGAACATCAGCGGAATCACATGTAGGACCCGCTAAAACACATGGACCAACAACACCCCCATCATGCGGTGTCCTAATCGGATAACGAATAGCTTCACCTATTGTCTCAGCAAGACCATTAAACTTACCAATATCAAGATAAACCCATCGAACAGCATCATTCACTGCTTTTCTAGAAACAAGAACGACTTCTGCTCGAATCACGCCGGCATTCCCAACCATACCACGACCCGGTTCAATAATTGTTTCAGGCATACGATTACCAAAATGATCACTCATCGCATCAAAAATAGCCATGCCATAAGCTTGTGCTGTAGGCACATCTTTCAAATAACGAATAGGAAAACCACCACCCATATTAACTATTTTTAGAGTAATTCCTTCTTCTTCCATATTTCGAAATACATCAGCTGCATCTGCCAATGCACGATTCCATGCAGTCAGATCCATTTGCTGTGAACCAACATGAAAAGAAACACCATAAGCCTCAAGACCAAGCTTATGAGCATAGCGCAAAACATCAATCGCCATTTCTGGAACGCAGCCAAATTTACGTGACAATGGCCATTCTGCTCCTACACCATCTGTTAAAACACGACAAAAAACACGAGTAGCAGGAGCAACCCGCGCAATTTTTTCTACCTCTTCAATAGAATCAACAGCATAAAGCAAAATACCAAGGCTATAAGCTCTTGCAATATCACGCTCTTTCTTAATTGTATTCCCATAGGAAATACGATCTGGTGTAGCCCCTGCTGCTAGAACCATTTCAATCTCACGAAGAGAAGCCGTATCAAAAGATGAACCTAAAGAGACCAAAAGACGTAAAATCTCATGGGCAGGATTCGCCTTAACCGCATAAAAAATACGGGAACGTGGCAAGGCTCGTTCAAAACTAAGATAGTTGTCCCTAACTATATTAAGATCAACAACAAGACATGGACCTTCAGGACGATAAGTTTTCAAGAAATCAATAATACGCTGCGTTGCCATATCAGTTCTCCTTTGAAACCGTCGGTTTCTTATCCGAGTCAAATCAAAGATAAAATTACAGAAAAATTCATCGAGAAAATAAACCCGAAATATCTGCGATTAAAGAACAGCATCACGGATATTCTTCCGCTTTGCTTGCCTATTCGATTGGAATTGAAAAGCCAATTCTGCACTGAAGGCAATGAAGGGGTGAAATGCCTCTACCAGTATCCAAACCCTATCGGCTGAATGACCAGAAAGGCCCGCACCGTCGTTACTTCAAGATGTCCTTCATGACTTCGCAAATCTGGACAACCACAGGCACGTGCGACTTTGGGCAGAGCAGATATATTTATAATAAATTGATACTTCAACAATAAATTTTATTTTTTTATGCCTGATCCATAAAAATACGTATTCTAGCCCATATTTTGCTTAAACTATAAGCACTCCTCAAATAAGACTTTGCAAATTTTTAAATTTCAAGTTAGTCTCCCATCAAATAAAAAGCTGAGCACTGTGTCACATAACAACGGAGAGAACATGTTCAAGGAATTTAAGGAGTTTGCTCTCAAAGGAAACATGATTGATCTTGCCATTGGTGTCATTATCGGAAGTACTTTCGGAAACCTTGTGAATTCCATTGTACATGACATTCTCATGCCCATCATTGGGCTTATCACTGGCGGAATTGATTTCTCCAATATGTTTCTTCAACTTGCAGGACAACCACAAACAACTCTCGCAGAAGCACGGCAGGCTGGAGCAACAATTGCCTATGGCAACTTTATCACACTCTTGATCAACTTTCTTATTATCGCATTGGTTCTTTTTATGATTGTAAAAGGGCTCAATAGCCTACGCCACAGCTATGAAAGCAAAACGAAAAAAAACATGCAAAAAAAAACAGAATAGACCTTCAAACGTAGGATTGAAAAGATTGAAATGCTTTTCAGGAAAAGAAGCGCCTTGGCTTTTTGAACACAGCTTACAAAGGTTACTCAATCTTCTCTCAAACATAGGAGAAGAAGCCAGAATTGTCGGAGGAGCAATTCGCGACACACTTTTAAAAAAAAGTATCAACGATATCGATATTGCAACAACCTCATTCCCAGAAAAGACATTATACCATATGAGAAAATCTGGATTCCACGTCATGGCCAGCGGTATTAATTTTGGAACAATAACTGTTACTGCAAAAGACAAAACATACGAAATTACAACTTTACGCTCAGATACTCAAGCTGATGGACGCTATACTAAAGTATTATTCAGGAAAAACTGGAAAACAGATGCAGAAAGACGTGACTTCACAATTAATGCTCTCTATTCTGACAAAACTGGTCAAATTTACGATGATATAGGCGGATTAGAGGATATTGAGAATCGTGTTTTACGCTTTATCGGAAATAGCGAAAATCGTATTAAGGAAGATTTCCTTCGTATTTTAAGGTTTTTCCGTTTTTATGCCTGCTTAGACATCAAAAATCCTCATAGGGAAGGAATTCAGGCAATAGGAAAACTCAAAAATGGTCTCAAAAGAATTTCTTCTGAAAGAATCTGGAAGGAGATGAAAAAACTGCTTTCTGCCTCCAATCCTATTCAGAGTCTTTTACAGATGCATAAAAGTGGAGTCTTACCAATGGTATTTCCTGATATAAAAAGCCATTGGATTTCTTCTATTCATGCTTTAATTAAAGCTGAACAAGCATTAGCATCGACACCAGATCCTTTATTAAGGTTAATATGTCTTATCCCAGCTGATAGTGGAAAAATAAAAAAATTAGCGAATCATCTGAAATTTTCTAATGCTGAAAAAAAAAGACTTATTCAATGGGCCGATTCCACTCCAATATCACTCAATATTTCTTATCCAGAACTCAAAAATCGTGTTTACAGAGAAGAAAAACAGGCAACTTTAGATCAATTATACCTTTCTTTTGCAACGATATATGATGCATCAAAGAATCAGGAGCCTTCCATAAAATACGTCCGGCTGAGAAATTTCATACTTAGATGGACTGCACATTTTCCACTCAAAGGAGTAGATCTTATAAAAATCGGGATGAATCCTGGTCCACAGATTGGAGAAGCACTAAAAAAGCTAGAAGCAAAATGGATACAATCTAACTTTCAAGAAAATAAAAATTCCCTCATCTCTCTTGCTCTCAAATCCTCTTTTCATGACCAATAAACAACAGGAGGTAAAGAAGCCAAAATAGCTTCTATATTCCCTCCTGTTTTAAGGCCAAATAGAGTCCCACGATCATAAAGAAGATTAAACTCAGCATAACGTCCACGTTGGATAAGCTGCTCCTCACGGTCTTTATCAGACCATCGTTTATTAAAATTTTTTCTGACAATATGAGGATAAATAATAGAAAAGGCTCGACCTAAATCACGGGTAAAACTAAAATCCGCAAACCAACCACCTTTTTCTTCTGAAGAGCATAGTAAATCATAAAAAATACCACCAGTACCCCTATGTTCTCTGCGATGAGGTAAAAAAAAGTATTGGTCACACCACTTACGAAAAGACTCATAATCCGCAACATCTCTGTGTCTCTCACAAGTGTACCTCATAGCTTTTTGAAAAACAAGCGTATCTAGATCATCTTTTTTGCGCCTTTCATGAAGCATCGGGGTCAAATCAGCGCACCCTCCAAACCAATGCTTTGTTGTTACAATCATCCGAGTGTTCATATGAACAGATGGAACATGAGGACTTTGTGGATGAGCTATCAAAGAGATACCCGAGGCCCAGTAACGCGGATCTTGCTCCGCTCCTAGAATTTCCTTTCGGAATTCTGCAGAAAACTCACCAAAAACTGTAGATGTTTGAATCGCCGCTTTTTCAAACACACGACCTCTTAAAATAGACATAACACCTCCACCCTGCAGACCCTTCCCTTTTTCCCAAGGAGAACGTTCAAATTGACCAGGCACATAGCTACTAAAAGGCCCGTCTAAGTCCACTTCGAGTTGTTCAAAGATTCTACAGAGACGATCCTGCAATGAAGAAAACCATAAGACAGCAAGATTCTTTTTCTTTTCTAGATCGTCATATACTGTGGGTTTCGAAAACAGCATATCACTGTCCTATTTCATAGTATAAAAATCTCTCATCTTTCACAAGATGACCCCTCAATCGGTAAAGCAAACCCTTTCAATAATTTACAATGCAGCATTCCTTCTGATTAAAATTTGATCAAGACATCGGGTAGACCTCTTGTTCACCTTAAGCTGAATCAGGGTTTCTGCTCAACGAACTCATAGTCTGCCTTTCCTAAGGTGATCAGATTACGACAAAAATCAACTCTCATCAATAAAGACTCTGATAAAACTCATCCTGGTAAATTATTTTTAAAAACCACCATAATAATTCTATTCCTTAGGTCAAAACATGCTATAAAATAGCATTTCCTTCTCAAATTCACATCATTTAAGATTAAAAAAGAGAACCCGATCGCAAAATTCTAGTAGGAGAAAATCAAATGACATTTGAACTACCTAATTTGCCTTACGATTATGATGCGCTTAGCCCGTATATGTCCCGTGAAACACTCGAATATCACCATGATAAACATCACCAAACTTACGTCACAAATACTAATACCCTCCTGAAAGGAGCTGGATTTGAGAACAAAAAACTAGAAGATATTATTAAAGAAAGCTTTACTACTCATCCAGGCTTGTTCAATAATGTAGCACAACACTATAATCACACTTTTTTCTGGAAAGGAATGCAAAAAGGAGGTGGTGGAATAAAAATACCTCAAAAGCTTTCTCGAGCCATCGATTCTGATCTCGGTGGATACGCTCAGTTCAGAAGAGATTTTCTTCAATCAGCCGTAGGCCAATTTGGCTCTGGGTGGACATGGCTGATCCTAAGAGATGGTCAATTAGAAATTATGAAAACATCAAACAGTGAAAATCCACTTATTTATGGAGTAAAGCCACTGTTAACTGTTGATGTTTGGGAACATTCTTATTACATTGATTACCGCAACGCACGACAAAAGTATCTTGAAGCTTTTATTGACAATTTAATAAATTGGGATTATGTTCTTGAAATGTATGAGAGCATATAGTCCAATCGAGCCATTGTGGCGTTTTGACGCCACTTTAGGTAATCTCTTCAGATAAAGGCTTATCTAAAAAAGCCAGGAAAAAATTACTAACTGAAAGACTAAAAATTTTCACAATGAATCGACTGATCCTAACTGTATCGTGTCATTCAACACGAGGTGTTGTTGCTTCTATTGCAGAGTATCTGGCAAACAATGGATGCAATATTGTCGACTCCTCTCAATTTGATGATCTTGAGAACGGAAAATTTTTCATGCGTGTTACTTTCATCAGCGAAGAGGGACAAACAATTAAAGAGCTTTCAGAAAACTTTATCAAAATCCGTCAAAAGTTTACCATGCGAGCCAACTTCTACGATGAACAAAAAAAAACAAAAGTTATCCTCATGGTTTCACGTTTTGGCCATTGCCTCAACGATTTACTTTACCGATGGAAAATAAATGCTTTACCAATTGATATAGTTGCAGTCGTATCAAATCATCTTGATTATCAAGAAGTCGTCCTGAGCAATGGTATTTCATTTTACTATCTTCAGGGAACAGCAGAAAACAAAGACCAAACCGAATTAAAAAAGATTATTAGAAAAACTCAAGCCGAGCTTATTGTTCTCGCCCGGTACATGCAAGTCCTTTCATGCAAGATCTGTCATGAGCTTAAAGGACGAATTATAAATATCCATCACTCCTTCTTACCAAGCTTTAAAGGAGCTAATCCTTATAGACAAGCATATAAACGCGGAGTCAAGCTAATCGGGGCCACAGCACACTATGTAACGAAAGATCTAGACGAAGGACCCATTATCGAGCAAGATGTCGCCCGTATTACCCATGCGCAAAATGCTAACGATTATACTTCAATTGGTCGAGATATAGAAGCTCAAGTCCTTGCAAGAGCAGTTCTTGCACATATCCAACATCGTACTTTTATTAATGGCACGAGTGTTGTCGTCTTTCCTGCAAGCTCTGGAAGCTACTCTGCAACATAAATAAAATTTATGTTGATCCGCTCTAAAAAACCTAAAAGGTTTTTCAACAATTGAGAGTCTTTCTATCTTAAATCATGAATAAATCACCTTCAAAAAATCAAGTATCCATCAAAATGCTTATTTGCTTCTTCAGTATAAAACAATTTAGGTGAAATTTCATGATTCAACTTCATTTTATTACAAACCTAACCAAAGAAGCAAACAACATAACTCAGAGATTCATAAAAAAATATGGACAAGTTCCTGAAAAAAATGCTGATGTTATTGTTGTCCTTGGAGGAGATGGAACTATGTTATTTGCCTTACGAAATTTTATGAATAGCAATAAACCCATTTATGGTGTCAACTGTGGTTCCATCGGATTTTTAATGAATAAATACGAGGAAGAGGATCTACCTGAAAGAATTGAAAAGGCTCATACAAAAGAAATCCAACCACTACGCATGATAGCTAAATCTGCTTTACAAAAAAACGACATTGAAGCCCTTGCTATCAATGAGGTTTCACTCTTTCGGCAGTCTTATCAGGCTGCAAAGATTAGAATCAACATAGATGGAAAAATTCGGATGGAAGAATTAGTATGCGATGGAGTGATGATAGCAACACCTACAGGCTCCACAGCCTATAACCTATCCGCTCAAGGACCAATTCTCCCTATCATGGCCCCACTGATGGCACTGACACCCATTTGCCCATTTCGTCCAAGACGTTGGCACGGGGCCTTACTTCCTAATAATATAACAGTACGGTTTGATATTCTCGAAAGCAAGAAACGTCCTGTAAATGCCTCAGCTGACAATATTGAAGTAAAATCTGTCAGCTCTGTCACGATCCATTCAGCAACCGATGTTAAAGTCCGTATTTTATTTGATTCGAATCATTCGTGGGATGAAAGGATCTTATCCGAACAGTTCTCCTACTAATTGAATAGATCCCCATCTCTAGTTGACTTTTTCTATAAAGAGCCGTAACGCAACTTTAATTCTCTTCTCATCCGAATTCTAGATAAGTAAGTAACCCTAATTTGACTCAAGAAAATATAGCATCCTTGACTGCCTTTTTCCAGCTCGGTCTTTCTAAAAAAGTTTTACAGGCTGTTAAGGACGCTGGTTATGAAAGGCCAACACTTATTCAAGTGAGTGCCATTCCGCATATCTTACAACACCGAGATGTCCTCGGTATCGCACAAACTGGGACTGGAAAAACTGCATCCTTCGTCTTACCAATGCTGACTTTGCTTGAAAAAGGGCGAACACGAGCACGGATCCCACGAACACTGATTCTTGAACCAACAAGAGAACTTGCGGCACAAGTCGAGGAGAATTTCATAAAATATGGCAGAAATCACCGCTTCAAGGTTGTTCTTCTCATTGGAGGAATTCCTTTTGAAAAGCAAGAGCGCCAACTAAAACGTGGAGCAGATGTCCTCATTGCTACTCCTGGGCGACTTCTTGATCACTTTGACCGCGGAACCCTGCTTCTAACTGGTGTTGAAATCTTAGTGCTTGACGAAGCGGATCGTATGCTTGATATGGGATTTATTCCTGATGTTGAGCGCGTCTGCAAACTGATTCCTTTAAAGCGACAAACACTATTTTTTTCTGCAACTATGCCACCAGGAATCACACATCTCACAGAAAAATTTTTACATATCCCAAAAAAAATAGAAATAGCCAAAACTTCTTCAATCGTACACACGATTACTCAACGTTTAGTCCAATCAAATGCAACAGCACGGGAAAAAAGAGAGCTCTTACGCAAACTTATAAAAAAAGAAAATAAAGAATTAAAAAATGCTATTATCTTCTGCAACCGCAAACGCGATGTTTCTGCGCTCGTTCATTCTTTAAAACGGCATAACTTTAATCCTGGGACCTTGCACGGCGATATGAATCATTCTGCCCGCATGAGCATTTTAACAAATTTCAAGAATGGCAAATTAAAGCTTTTAGTCGCCTCTGATATTGCAGCCCGCGGGCTAGACATTCCCAATGTCAGTCATGTATTTAATTTTGATGTTCCGACTCATTCAGAAGAATATGTACATCGGATCGGCCGCACAGGACGTGCTGGACGGTATGGGAAAGCTTTTACAATTGTAACAAAAAACGATATGAAGTATATACAGGCTATTGAAAAAATGAGCGGTGAGAATATTGAGTGGCTTAATGAAGATATGGAAGATATGACTGTAACAGAAAATACGGGTGAAGTTTCAAAAAGAAACATAAAGTCAGAAGATCAACAATCTATATCTAAAACACAATTCGGATTTGGAGAAAACATTCCAGCTTTTATGCTCCTTTCAACACGAGCAAACTAAGAAGATGTGAGCCGGCAAGATTCAATGTTGGAAATCAAAAGCAATATCCAAAATAGGTGCACTGTGAGTAATCCAGCCCACAGCAATGGAATCAACCCCGGTCGCTGCAACGTCCTTAATGGTCTCCGCTGTTATACTCCCTGAAGCTTCAGTGAAGACCGATCCATCAACAATACGAACCGCTTTATGTAAAGTCTGTAAAGACATATTATCCAAAAGAATCGCATCAGCACCTACTTTCAAGGCTGATTCCAATTGCTCTATGGTATCAACCTCAATCTCAATCTTTTTCATATGTCCACAATGGGATTTAGCCCTATGAAAAGCCTCCTCAATCCCACCTGCAATCGCGATATGATTATCCTTTATTAAAACAGAATCATAAAGAGCAAAACGATGATTTCTACCACCACCGACACAAACAGCATATTTCTCCATAATTCTCAACCCTGGAGTCGTTTTACGTGTACACACTACCTGTGTCTTGTAAGACTTAATCGCTTCGACAAGCTGATGAGTAAGCGACGCAATCCCTGAAAGATGACTAATAAAGTTAAGAGCTGTTCTCTCTCCTGCTAACATAACCTGTGAAGCCCCCTCTAAAACGGCGATGATATCACCATTTTTTACCGTATCACCATCTCTTTTCTGCTGCGACAAACAAACTTTTTCTTTGAAAAGATCAAAAACCGATTTAACAATATCACAGCCAGCAAGAATACCATTGTGACGAGAAACCATAGCAATTTTCGAATAATGACCCTGGGGAACAAGTGCCTGAGTCGTTATGTCACCAATAGATCCCAGATCTTCAATAAGCGCATTACGAATAATAGGCTCAAACATCATGTGTGAAAAGGAAGAAAACATCTCTTGATCAAGAAACATACTGCTGTGCACGACGATAAGCTTCCTCCCATGTCAAAAACGAACGCAGTGAGTGAAGAGAACAAGTAGGATAATCTTCACGGCTGTGCGCTCCCCGAGACTCGCAACGCGATAAAGCACTCACAGCAATCATTAAGGCTAATTTAGCGATCCGGCAAGAAAAAAAATTCTCTTCTATCCGTGGCAACAAAAAGGAAATCGCTTGCAATAAACTCACTTCATTACGAAAAACACCAAGATTCCTCTGCATAATATCTCTCACAAAAGAGACATCATCAAGTGGCAAGATAATATCTTGAAATGTTCTATCATCAAAATCAAGTTCTGAATGATTAATAGATCTTGCAACTCTGATTCCCATAACCGTTGCTTCAAGAAGAGAGTTACTCGCTAAACGATTAGCACCATGTAACCCTGTTGATGCAGCTTCACCAACGACCCAAAGCCCATCGACAGAAGAATAGCCGTGTATATCCGTAGCAATCCCTCCCATATGAAAATGCTCGACTGGGGAGACAGGAATAAGATCATCTTCCGGATTAATACCTACTGCGCGGCAGCCTGCAGAAATTGCTGGAAACCTCTTTAAAAAATTTCTGATCCGCGGCGGCCGTGCATCCAAAAAAATCTTACGGCCACGAGACATTTCCCTTGTCATAGCGCGTACGAGAACATCACGCGGAGCTAATTCCTTTCCTCTCACCTCCTTCAAGAAGCGCTGTCCTTTATCATTCACTAGAATACCTCCCTCTCCTCGAACAGCTTCGCTAATTAAAAGACGAGGAACGAGCGGGACATCCAGCCCCGTAGGATGAAACTGAATAAACTCAAGATCTGCAAGAACCGCGCCTACTTCAGCTGCTAATAAGATTCCTTGACCACAATTCTCAACAGGATTTGTTGTATTCCCATAAAGACCACCAATCCCACCCGTTGCTAAAACAACATGAGAACAATGAATATAAGAAATTCCCATCCCTTTTTGAATAGAAAGACCAAAAATCCGATTATCCCTAACAAAAAGTCGAGATACTTGTGTATTCTCCATAACAGTTATTGAATCTGCATGCAAAACAGCATCCCGTAAAATATCTATAACAGCCTTTCCTATCCTATCACCTGCTACGTGCAGAATACGGCGATGACTATGAGCGGCCTCTAACCCCAGAGAGAATTCACCACATTTATCTTTATCAAAAGGAACACCCTGTCTTTCAAGCCATCTTATAGCCTTGTATCCATCAGAAAGAATGGAATGTACCACTCCTTTATCACATAATCCATCCCCTGCTCTTACGGTATCCTCAACATGAAGGAGAGTGCTATCTTTCTTCGACCATGCCGCTGCAATACCTCCTTGCGCTAAACGAGTTGAAGTCAACATTCCGATATTTCCTTGAGTAATCAAAAGAACGGGATTCGGTCTTAACTCTAAAGCTGTCACCAACCCGGCAAGACCACTGCCAACAACCACGATTGTTTCCTTTCTTATCATGCCTCCAGTCATGCATCCAGCATCCTCTCAACAGAAACACGTGCTTTCTCTGCAATCTCTGGATGAAGCCTGACCTCATAATTGTTTTTTTCTAAAGCTTCACGAATCTTTGTTAGAGTTATTCTTTTCATATGTGGACACAAATTACACGAACGAATAAACTCAATATCTGGATCATTCAGAGAAACAGAAACGTTATCACTCATAGAACATTCCGTTAATAAAACGACCTGACGAGGTTTCCTGTTCGCAATAAAATCAGACATATGCGCAGTAGATCCAGAAAAATCGACTCTTTCAATCACATGTGGTGAACACTCAGGATGAGCAAGAATAAGGGCATTCGGATAACTATAACGTAATTGGCGAATATCATCCTGTGTAAACTTCTCATGTATTTCACAATGGCCCTTCCATGTCAAAATTTCTACTCTCGTTTCATGCGCCACATTCTGCGCTAAATATTCATCTGGAATCATCAAAACCCGTGGAACACCAAGAGATTCAACAATATATTTCGCATTAGCAGATGTACAACAAATATCTGAAACGGCTTTCACTGCCGCAGATGTATTCACATAGGTGACAATAGGGGTATTAGGGAAAGCTTCCTTTAATATCTCGACATCAGACGGTGTTATAGATTCAGCTAGGGAACACCCTGCTTTAGCATCTGGAATTAAAACTGTTCTTTCTTGATTCAGTAACTTCACTGTTTCTGCCATAAAATAAACACCTGCTACAACAATTGTCTGAGCATCCATATTCTTTGCCTCCCTTGCAAGGAGCAAACTATCACCAACAATATCCGCAACACCATGAACAATTTCTGGGGTCTGATAATTATGCGCCAAAATGACTGCATTCAGCTCTCGTTTCAACGAATGAATTTTTTTTATCTCATCAAAAAATATACACCACTCTGCAGGCGGAATTATATTCTTTACTTTAGAATAAATGGCATTTAAATAGGAATCTGGCATTTTATTCTCCACTTGCTGAAAAACACAATTCATACCGAATCTAAAAAAAGACGCGGAGAACCTTTAACTAATCCAGATGCTTGTCGAATTAAATATTCTTTTATATGCGGCATACGATCAACAAGTCCAAGACCTATATCCCGCATTATCCGCATGATTGTCAAATTATTGGAAAAGACTCGATTCAGGACATCTGTGATGAGACCCATCCTGAAATTTTCAAAACGACACCACCCTTGATAACGCTCTAAAGCAACAGTCGAACCAATATCAAGCCCAAGACGTATAGTATCGACAATCACTTCAGCTAAAATCGCTGCATCACGAAACCCAAGATTCAGCCCTTGACCAGCAATAGGATGAATAGAATGGGCAGCATCTCCTACGAGAGCAAAGCGCTCACCGATCAATTCATGAGCTAATGTCAAGCCAAGCGGAAAAGAAAAAGGTCCCGTTTCAATTTGCAACGGACCAAGTTGATAACCAAAGCGAGTTACAAGCTCATACTCAAAAACTGTATTCTCAACAGACAGTAAGTGTTCGGCATCCAAAGTTCGTTCACTCCAGACCAAAGAAGAACGATTGCCTTTCAGAGGCAAAATCGCAAAGGGGCCATTCTCTAGAAAATGTTCTATTGCTCTACCATTATGTGGTCTTTCATGTAAAACCGTGCACACAATAGCTGTTTGATCATAGGTTCTCTGAAAAATTTTAATCCCTGCTCTCTCCCGCATTTTTGAAGACACACCGTCCGCTCCAACAAGAAGACTACTTTTGTAACAAATCCCATTTTCGAGAGAAATACATACATGCTGTCCTTTACGATAAAAGCTTTCAACTCGTACCCCTTCAATCAGTAAAACTCCTAATTCATCGGCACGGCAGCGCAAAGTAGTATTTAAATCACGATTTTCAACCATGTAGGCGAAAGGCTCACCAGTCACGAAAGGAGCTGCAAAGGTTAAAAACACCGGACGCACAGGATCTCTTGTGTGAGAATCTGTTATGATGATTTCTCGAATAGGTTCAGCAAAAGGACAAATGGATTGCCAGCATTTGAGATTTTGAAACATTCGGACAACAGCTATTCCAAGAGCAGAAGCCCGTGAGTCTGTTCCAGATGATCCTATTTTCGCATCAACAACAATTATTTTAAGCTCTGGGACAGCCTGCTTAACCGCAATAGCAAGGGATAAGCCCACATACCCAGCCCCTGTTATAAAGAGATCAACTTTTTGTAAATCACTTGCTTCTATATCACCCAATATTTTTTACCTTTTCTAAGGATCACACTTCTAAACACCAATTTAAGATAGCCTTTTGGACATGAAGCCGGTTTTCTGCTTCATCAAGAACAACAGAATGTGGTCCATCAAGAACACTATCTACTACTTCCTTTCCACGATGTGCAGGTAAACAATGCATAAATAAAGCATCTTTTTTCGCAAAACCCATCAAATGTTCATTCACTTGATAAGGTATAAAGTCATCATGAGTCCGTGCACGGAATTCCTGTCCCATCGAAATCCATGTATCTGTTACAATACAATCAGCGTCACATGCTGCTGCTTTTGTATCCGTCGTCCATGTGACATCACCCCCTTTTGCTCTAGCCCACTCCATATATTTCTCCTGCGGTTCTCTTCCTTCAGGCGTTGCAATTCTTAGAGAAAAATTAAAAAGAACCGCGGCTTCAATCATTGAGTGCAGCACATTGTTCCCATCTCCCATCCAAGAAATTTTCTTTCCAGAAATAGGACCACGATGTTCTTCATAGGTTAAGATATCTGCCATAATTTGACAAGGATGGGTGTTATCTGTTAATGCATTAATAACGGGAACAGACGTATTGTCTGCAAGCTCTAGCATGCGATTATGATTCGTTGTTCGAATTGTTATAATATCAACAAAACGAGATAAAACACGTGCCGTATCCGCGATTGTCTCACTATGACCCAACTGCATCTCTGAGCCAGTTAAAACTATAGTCTCTCCCCCAAGCTGACGCATCCCCACATCAAAAGAAACACGCGTACGCGTTGATGGTTTTTCAAAAATCATGGCAAGGGTTTTGTCTCTATGGGGCTTAGATCTAATTCCTTGCCTAAAAGCCGCCTTCATCCTTTTTGCATCCTCAAGGATATTCCGCAACACTTCATGTGAAAAAATAGCAAGGTCAGTAAAATTACGAATATTCTTTTTCATGATACCATCTTTCATAAGATTTTCTTAGCAAGATGAGCAATAGCTTTTTCAATGCGAGACAGTCCTTCATAAAGGTCATCTTCTAAAATGTTCAGCGGTGGAAGCAAACGTACAATATTACGGCTTGCTCCTACTGCTAGCAAATTCACATTCCGCATAGCAGAAATAACCTCTGCACTAGATATTGCGCATTTCAGACCGACAAGAAGACCAAATCCTTCCATTCCATTCACAATCGAAGGATACCGACTAACAACCTGACTCAGACCATTTTCTAAGATATAAGCCATTTTTTTAACACGATCGAGAAAGCCATCTTCAAGAATAATGTCCAAAACTGCATTTCCCACCACCATAGCCAGCGGATTTCCGCCAAATGTACTACCATGAGTACCAACAGTCATACCTTTCGCGGCTTCGGCCGTTGCTAAACAGGCTCCAAGCGGAAATCCTCCACCAATCGCTTTAGCAATCCCCATAATATCAGGAGAGACTCCAGCCCATTCGTAAGCAAATAATTCACCTGTACGACCAATCCCGCATTGAACCTCATCAAAAATGAGCAACAATCCCTTCTGATTACAAAGATCGCGTAAGAAGCGCAAAAGTTCATGAGAAACAAGGCGCACTCCTCCTTCCCCTTGAATAGGCTCAATCATAATAGCAGCAGTTTCCTCATTAATCTCAGAGAGCAATGCCGATTTATCAAAAAAAGAAACTTGATGAAAGCCTTCTAATTTAGGACCAAGTCCTTCAAAAGAGTTTGGGTTTCCTCCTGCTGCAAGAGTAGCAAGAGTTCTGCCATGAAAAGCACCTTCAAAAGTAATGATACGAAAACGTTCAGGATGACCATTCATGTAATGATAACGCCGTGCAGTCTTGAGAGCACACTCTATCGCTTCAGCACCAGAATTAGTAAAAAAAACCTTATCAGCAAAGCTTAACGCAGTTAGCCTAAGAGCAAGCTTGATCTGTAATGGATTTTCGAACAGATTGGAAACATGCCATAAGCGATCTACTTGATCCTTCAGAGCTTTAATCAGATAAGGATGTCCATATCCAAGCGCGTTGACAGCGATACCAGACGTGAAATCAAGGTATTTATCACCTTTTTCCGTTATAAGCCACGCTCCATCCCCGCGCTCAAAACCTAAGCTAATACGAGAAAATGTATCATAAAGCGGCTTCCTTGCTTGTATAGTCATAATAGCTGACTCTCCAATCAGAAATAGTTTCTAAAGTGTTAGACTTGAAATCATGAAATGATGTTAGTCAACGGTTCAATTTTAACTCTGAAGAATAACAAACTAAACTGACAAGACTATAACATTGACTCAAAAAAGTTGAGAAGAACTATTTTTTTAGCGTATAAATAGACCTATATCCCTTCATCTTGAAGCCTACTGATATTTTCACTTTTGGAAAAGTAAGAAAAAATGAGCTTGCAAGAGACTGGTCTCCTATGTACCCTCTCATTCAATCAGGCTGAACTTCATGCCTGAAAAAAGTTACCCGTATAAGATTTAGTCGCCCATAACTTTACGGAGCGTAATACCTGCATCCCATCAGCATGCAGGGTCTTTTTTACAATATCCTCTTGTTTTGTAACAGGGAATTATTAGAACGGAGTCCTTCTAATGAATTGGACAAATGAACGGATCGAACTTCTCAAAAAACTATGGACTGAAGGGTTAAGCGCCAGCAAAATTGCTACCCAATTAGGCAGTATTACCCGAAACGCAGTCATTGGCAAGGCACATAGATTAAAATTATCAGGGCGAGGAAAAATAACAAAGCATGATCCCAAGGTATCTTCACATCCATCATGTGATTCTCATTTTTCAGTTAAAACTCATGCCCATACCGCATTTCTTCAATCAGAAAATATCACAAAACATCATACAAAAATCCAAAAAAAACATGGAAAACATTCTGTAATCTCTATATCCTCGCATCATATTCATATAACCTTACTCCAGCTAACAGAAAGTAGCTGTCGATGGCCTCTAGGTGATCCACTGAATGAGGATTTTCATTTTTGTGGTGCAGCTTCAGAAGAAGGCAGTCCTTACTGTAGCTATCATTCAAGTATAGCTTTTCAACCACTGACAGAACGTCGGCGTGTTAAATTCTGACATTATAAAATACGGATAAAATCCGGGAATCTATCCCGGATTCTATGCCTTATCTTTATCACTTGAAATACCTAAATGTTTCTGCAGACTTCTTTCTTTGAGAAAAACACTTATAAAAACTTTTATATAGCACTTGTTTTTCTTTAAAAGTCTTATATTTTAGCAATTTCATCTTTCTCAAAGAAATAGAAATGGACAAAGACCGATTATTTTTCAGTTCAATTGATCTCTCATTAGTTATGAGGGGGTCAATGTGAACGAAAATCACATCACATTACAAGATGTTTCCGTTGCTTTTAATACTCATACTGTGCTTCATAACTTGAACCTTTCACTTAATGAAAGACGCATCGCTGTTATTGGAGCTAATGGCTCTGGAAAAAGCACCTTTATCCGCTTGCTAAACGGCTTAGTTATCCCAAACAAAGGAAAAGTGACCGTAGATGGTCTTGATACAAAGACCCATGGCAAGCGACTCAGACGAAAAACCGGATTTGTCTTTCAGAATTCTGATAACCAAATTATTATGCCAACAGTAGAAGAAGACATCGCTTTTGGTCTGAAAAATTTAGGAATCGATAAAGAGGAAATTGAACAACGCATCCAAAAGACTCTCAGAGAGTACGGACTTCTGAGCTTACGACAACAAGTCGCTCATCTATTAAGCGGAGGACAAAAACAATTATTAGCTATTTGTAGTGTTTTAGTTATGGAACCTGATATAATCATTTTAGATGAACCAACAACACAGCTTGATTTATCTAATCAGATAAGAATCAGAAAAATCATTCATCAATTAAAACAACGCGTTATCATGACTTCACATGATTTCTCATTAATTGAAAGATTTGAACGGGTTCTCGTCCTCCATCAAGGAAGAGTCATATGTGACACAGGACCTTCTGCAGCCATTGCCTTTTATAAGAAATTGATGACATGAATGCTCGCTTTTTAGATCATGAGAATCTTCAACTCAGAAACTCTTTCCTTCATAAAATCTGGCCAGGCTTTAAACTATCTCTTCTTTTTTCCTTCAGTTCATTTTTATTTTTTATCAATCGCCTTGAGATTACTTCTCTATCTCTTCTTCTAATCTTAGCTCTTTATCATTTTACAGGAATCCCTCTTAGATACCCATACGAAAAAATACGCTCACTCTTTTTGATTTTTAGTTTTATTTTTATTTTTCAACTTTTTAGTTCTGATATTTGGACAAGCCTGATCGTTATTCTGCGTTTTACAGATTTGCTGCTTTTTTCTGAGCTCATCACATTAACAACATCGGTTTCACAGATGATGGAAACCTTGAATCGCTTTTTCAAAATTCTCAAACCTTTTGGGTTTCAACCGAAGAAAATATCCCTAACCCTTTCACTAACATTACGCTTTCTCCCAGTCCTTAAACAGATTACCTATGAAGTATCTGAAAGTCAAAAGGCTAGAGGGCTTGAAGGCAATCTTCTTACTCTTGTCATCCCACTTATTATACGGACCATGAAAATGACGGACAATATCGCTGAAGCGATAGAAGTCCGTTGCTATAACTAACAGCGACCCTCCCTTATCAAAAAAAAAGAAAGAGGAATAGATGGCTATTAAAGATCTTGTTAGCATTGCACTTTTAGCAGCTACGATTGCTGCTCTCGGATTCTTACCTCCTGTACCTATAGGTATTATTCCTGTTCCTATCACAGCACAAACACTCGGAGTATTGCTTGCTGGAGCTTTGCTGGGTGCAAAAAGAGGATTTTATGCCGTTGCCATCTTTTGGATTCTTATAGCAGCCGGTCTGCCTCTCTTACCCGGTGGGCATGGAGGGTTCAGTGTCTTTTACGGCCCAACCGGAGGTTATATTGTAGGATTTGGATTCGGAGCATGGCTTACAGGTCTTTTTTATAGCAAATTTTATACGAGCCTGACACCTCTAAAAGAAATTAGCTGCCTTATAGTTGGGAGCATCGGTATTCACATCCCTGGTGTTCTGTGGCTTTCCTATGCTGCACATATATCAATTTATCATGCCATTCTGGGCGATTTAGTATTCATTCCTGGTGATTCTATTAAAATAGCGATTACCTTCTTCATCGCACGTCTCATACGAAAAACATTGCATATAAAATACTGACATATCTCTGCTTTTTCGAATGTCCTCTTTCAATATGCCTTATTAAGATTGAGATCACGAACGCTCGCTCGATCGCTCCAGAGAAATCATTGATTTCTTGCCTTATGTCTCGAGAAATACAGCTGACCCACTTCAGGAATCTAACATGTTTTGGAAACAGATCACGGAATGCTTTCTTGCTTCTACATTTCTTATAATATTTACGCTTCCCTCTTACGCAGATTTTCGTGTCTGTAATACAACAAACCAAACTGTAGGCGTTGCAATTGGATACCGCACAAACACGTGGAGAAGTGAAGGATGGTGGAAAATAAAATCAAACAATTGTCAGATATTGCTTGAAGGAGCCTTAAACTCGCGTTTCTATTATCTTTATGCCGAAGATGAAGACGGAAGCGACCATTGGGATGGCGCTGTTAAGATGTGTGTCAGTGACAGTGAATTTAAAATTGATGGTGTCAAAAACTGTTTTGCACGAGGGTTTCAGAAATTCGGATTTCAAGAAATTGATACGAAAAACCAGAGTAACTGGATGGTTCAGTTGACTGAACCTACAAAGAATCCAACAGGAACAATCATACCATGAAACGCAACCGAAAAGTAAAAATCCTAGCAACCTTAGGCCCTGTCTCTTCAGAAGAAGAGATCATCGAAAAGCTTTTTATTGCTGGGACGGATGTTTTCCGCATAAATATGAGCCATACAAATCATGATAGAATGCGTATACTTGTGAAACGTATCCGGAACGTAGAGAAAAAAATTGGACGCCCTATCGGAATTCTCATAGATCTTCAAGGACCTAAATTACGCGTCGGTACTTTTGTAAATGGAGAGGAAAAACTAGTCGTAGGACAAATATTCACCCTTGATAATAAAAATATACCAGGAAATAGTACCCGGGTTTACCTTCCTCATCCAGAAATTCTTAAAGCCGTAAAACCATGCGAACGTCTACTCATTGATGACGGGAGACTCGAACTCATATCTGAAAAATGTAATAATCACTCAATTGAATGCCGAGTGATTTCCGGTACTTTCATTTCAGATCGTAAGGGGGTAAGTCTCCCTGATACCATGCTTGCTGTCGGAGCCTTAACAGAAAAAGATAACGAGGATCTCATAGCCGTTTTGCAAGAAGAAATTGATTGGATCGCACTTTCATTTATTCAGCGTCCTCAAGACATCGAAGCAGTACGTAAAATTACAAAAGGCTGTGTATCTCTTCTATCAAAAATTGAAAAACCTCAGGCGGTAGAACGTCTACAAGAAATCATTGCGCTTTCTGATGCACTCATGGTCGCTCGAGGAGATCTTGGGGTTGAAATGCCTCTCGAAAGTGTACCCGGAATTCAGATCGAAATTATTAACGCCTGCCGCATTGCCGGAAAACCAGTCGTGGTTGCAACACAAATGTTAGAATCCATGATTCATGCTCCTGTACCAACACGAGCTGAGGTCTCTGACATCGCGACAGCTGTCCTTGAAGGAGCCGATGCTATTATGTTATCCGCTGAATCAGCTTCAGGGCAATATCCGATCGAAGCAGTCCAAACAATGGATCGGATCGCACAAACAATTGAACGAGATGCTAACTACGCTCAAAGGATGAATGCTAAAAACTCCAAGCCAGAGCCGACAGGAGCCGATGCTATCTCATTAGCTGCACGCCAGATTGCCGAAACACTCGATCTATCAGCTATTGTGGCCTATACTGGCACTGGGGCCACCGGAATTCGTGCATCACGGGAACGTCCGAGTACACCAATTATTGCGCTTTCTCCTATCATACAAACAGCACGTCGCCTAGCCCTTGTCTGGGGATTACATAGTGTAGTCACTTGTGACGCGCATAGCCTAGATGATATGGTCGAGCGCGCTTGCGCAATTGCCTACGCAGAAGGATTCAGTGTCCTAGAGGATCGGATTATCATTACAGCAGGAGTGCCATTTGGGCAACCGGGTGGTACGAATATGTTAAAAATTGCTTCGATTAGAAAAGAGAATCAAAAAAGGGCAATCTTTTGATAATCAAAACATCTGTTTTAAGACTCTCCTAGCAATAACTTAGTCCCTGCAACAACATCCCGTTGGCACATTAAACCCTCGCCAATCAAAAAACACTCCAGACCACTTTTTCTTAGCCTCTGACAATCAGCATGGCTAAAAATACCGCTTTCTGCAACTAAAAGTCGATCGATTGGCATCAGAGGAGCAATACGTTCTGAAACAGAAAGATCAACAGTAAAATCAGTGAGATTACGGTTATTAATACCAATGAGCGGTGAATGAAGTCTGAGAGCGCGTTCCATCTCACTTTCATCATGAATTTCAATTAAAACATCCATATCAAGCGCGAAAGCAACATCTTCCAAGGCTTGTGCTACATCATCTCTTACAAGTGCAAGAATAATTAAAATACAATCTGCTCCCCAACTACGGGCGGCATAAACCTGATAAGTATCGCAAAAAAAATCCTTGCAAAGAACAGGAAGACTACAAGCCGCTCGTGCAGAAACTAAAAAATCCGCAGCACCTTGAAAAAAAGGCTTATCAGTTAAGACTGACAAGCAAGAGGCTCCACCCCTTTCACAGGCTACAGCTAAATCTGCTGGATTAAAACAATCGCGAATCAAGCCTTTAGACGGACTCGCTCTTTTCAGTTCAGCAATCAAACCAAACTTTTTCTGTGCAAGGCTTGCTCGTAGCTTTTGAATGAATCCTCTTGGAGGATCCATATCAGCCATCCGTGATTTCAGATCGCTTAAAGAAAGATATGATGTAGCTTCAGAAAGCTCATCATGCTTAGAGGCCTTAATCTTTTGTAAGATCTTTTTTTTCATTCTATAGAATCTTCCTGGTTTGAAACATGGATCAGACGATCCAGAACCTTCTCAGCATTGCCACTATCTATACTATAGGCTGCCAGAGCCATACCCTCTTTCAAGTCATTTACTTTATCAGCAACAAGAAGCGCTGCAGCAGAATTGAACAAAACAATATCACGATATGCATTTTCTACGCCATTTAATACAGCACGCAACGCTGCAGCATTTTGTTCCGGAGTATCTCCTCCCTTCAATGCGTTAGGATCCGCACGTTGCAAGCCTACTTCTTCAGGAGTAACCCTAAATGTTGATAATTCCCCGTTTTTAAGACAAGCGACTATCGTTTCGTTTACTGTACTTATCTCATCAAGACCACCACCATGAACTACCCAAGACGATGTTGAACCAAGATTTTTGAGAATTCGAGCAAAGAGTAAAACCCATTCCGGAGAAAAAACACCAATCAGCTGTTTCCGAACCATCGCTGGATTAGAAAGAGGACCAAGAAGATTAAAAAGTGTACGTGTCCCTAGTTCTGCACGGACTTTTAGCACAGAACGCATAGCTGGATGATGATTAGGAGCAAACATAAAACCAAGACCCACCTTCTTGATACAATGAGCTATCACTTCAGGTGAGGCCTGAATATTAACACCAAGCGCTTGTAATGTATCAGCTGCTCCAGATTTTGAAGAAATGGCTCTATTCCCATGTTTCGCAACCTTAACACCTGCTCCTGAGACAACAAAGGCACTGGCCGTAGAAACATTATAAGAACATGAAAAATCACCACCGGTTCCGACAATATCAAGTGCATCCTGTGCATCCTGATCGATCTCAACAGTTAACATATTTTGACGCATAGCCATAAGAGCGCCTAAAATTTCATCCATCGTTTCCTTCCGTACACGCAAGGCCATCAAAAAAGCTCCCATCTGAACTGAAGACGCCTCTCCTGACAGAATCAGAGAAAAAGCTTTTGTCGCTTCCTCACGAGTTAATATTTTCCCATCTGCAAGCCTCTCGATATAAAATTTAAAATCACACATCATCACTCCTACTGTAAAACAGTCGATAGCAGTTTCGTATTCATCTTCACAGGATCATAATAACGGGCTAAAGCAACAAACTGCTCCTCTAAATCCTCTCGAAACCGCTCTAAATCATACTGATTTTCACTCTCTGAGAGAGGCCCATCACTCTTAGTAATCCTTATTATCTTAAAAACAAAACGAGATTGATCATCTGCTCCAATGGCAATGCCATGACTGCCTTGACGAGCAGAAAAAACTTCTTTCATCCCTGCCATTCCAATTTTTTTCCCAATAGCAGTACGGCGTAGTTGATCCTCCATCTTGACAACAAGCTTATATTTATCGGCTACGACATGAAGAGAATTCCCTTGATCCAATTCTCTTTTGATCTTCTCGGCTTTTTCCTCTAAAAGACTCTGCACCTGCTGCTCCTTCCAAAGACGAGTTAGCTCATCATGTCCTTCATTCAATAGAGGTTTATGAGAAGGAAAAATCTTATCAACGTGGTACCAAAGATACCCTTCATCCGAATCCAGAGGATCAACATCAATATCTGCCGCGCTTTGAAAAGCATTTTTCAAAAAATTTGCCTGAAAAGGAAGGTGGACTCTTTTTCCATCTTGCCCTTTTCCATCCGCATCAATGATCACTTCCTTGGCACTCAAACCATAATCTGAAGCAACTTCCTTCAAAGAAGCTCCATCAAAACGAGCATTTTCAATTGTTTTCCGCTTATTATAGAGGGACTTCAAGGCAACCTTTCTAGCAATGGCATAACGGATTTTATCCTGTAGTTTCGCAAGAGAAGGAATAGGCCCCGCTGGGAGAACATCAACAACTCGGATAAGAAAAGATCCTTGCATGTTCTTTATAACATGGCTCACACCTCCCTTATCAAGACTAAAAACCTCTGAGGCTATCAGTGGCGGAAGGTCTGCTTCGGTTAAAGGTCCATACCGTATATCAAATTTTTTGTTCTCAGCTACCAATTGATCAAAAGACAGACCACCCGCTAACTTCTCAGCAGCAGCATGCGCATTTTCAGGCGTTTTAAAAGATAAAATGTCTACTATACGTTTCTCAGGAACAGAATAAGACTCCTTGTTCTTTTCGTAACAGTTCACAACCGCTTTCTGCGCAACATCCTGCAGGCGAATGACATCCTCAACATTCATCCGCATATAGGTTATCTTCCGGTATTCTGGTGTAAAGAGCTTATCTTTCTTACTTTTAAAAAAGACTTCTAGCGTTTTTTTGTCAGGATCAGCAATCCAACCGATAGAGGAAGGCGTTAATTCTAGATACTCAATCCTTCTTGTTTCTTGCTGAAACGACAATAAAGCTAATTGAAGGACACGAGGAGCTTCTAACCCACCTAATATCCCAGCTAAGACTTGATTCCGCTTTAGCTGACTCGTAAGATAACGCAAAAAATCAGACTGCGTAACAGATATCTGCTGTAAATAATCAATAAAACGTTTTTTATCAAAGCGTCTCTCTTTCCCCCAAAAAAAAGTATCATCTCCAAGCATCTGTATGACACTATCATCATCGGCCGCAATATTCATCTTTCGAGCCTGTTCAGAAAGCAAAAGAGCAGCATCCAGACGACTCAGCACACCTATCGACAGCTGTTTAATCTCATCACTCGTTAAACTACGACCTCTTTTGTAAGAACTACGAAATATAGCATCCTTTAAAGCAATTTGATATGTTCGCGTCCTTATAACTGACTTTCCTGACGTTAAAAGATCCCCATTACTCTTACCTCCAGGAATATTCCAAAAACAAAAACTTGCAAGCAAAATGCAAAGAAAGATCCTTATGCTCCATGAGTTCAAGACAAATCTATTGAGCATGGAATCATCTCATTGAGCGGCATGCCGTAAAAGTATTTCATGAATAAATCTTTGCCTTAAGCTGTTTCAAGATGCAAGCGAAATAAATACCTTATATAGAATCGCATAAGCTTCAACTTCAAAAGGAAAGAACATATGACACCCGGGATCCGACCGCTCATTGCAGGAAATTGGAAAATGAACGGGACAAGCAAATCACTCAGCGAACTCATAAACATTGCGGATGAGTTAGAAGATCACGCTACAGAACAGGATTTTAATACCTTAGTGTGTTTACCAGCTACTCTCTTATCCCGCGCAGCTCATATATTAAAAGATAAAAAGCTTCTTATAGGCGGCGAAGACTGTCACTTTTTTGATAATGGGCCCCATACTGGAGATATATCAGCAAGTATGTTAAGAGATGCTGGAGCAAGCTATGTTATAATCGGCCATTCAGAAAGACGCATTGATCATCATGAAACAGATGAAATCATCCGTCTCAAAGCTGAAGCTGCATGGAGAGCAGGACTTCAAACTATCATATGCATAGGAGAAACATTTCAAGAGCGTGAAAGTGGGCAAACATTGGATATTCTTAAACATCAATATCACAGTTCTATGCAAAATAAGAAAAATAGTAGGGACCTCATCATTGCCTATGAACCTATATGGGCGATTGGAACAGGAAAAACACCAACAAACCATGCTATTGCTGAAGTGCACGCTTTCATACGAAACAACCTGTATCTTTGCTTTGGAAAAGATGCACATACAATTCCTTTACTTTATGGAGGGTCGGTTCATGCAAAGAACGTAGCTAGCTTTTTAAGTATCGATCATGTCGATGGTGTACTCGTCGGCTCTGCCAGTTTAAAGGCCTCTGATTTTCTTACAATCTGCAAGATATGCAGTAGCCTCTTGGATAATTCTTCTTTATAATAGAAGAGTGAAGGATTACGATCCTAAATTCGTATCCCCTCCTGATAGCTCAAAAAAATTTCAAATAGCAGAAGTCCATGCAATCATTCATCCTTGTTATACACTTGCTTCTTGTAGTTACACTTGTTGTCATTGTTTTAATCCAACCCTCAGAAGGAGGAGGAATTGGCGCAGGAAGTACTTTTTCTTTTATGGCCGTTCGAAGTACAAAAAATGCTTTGACCCGTTTAACAGCAATTCTTGCACTCTGTTTCTTTCTCACTTCCATCCTTCTAACAGTCGTTGAGACTATATCAAACAAAAGAAAGTTAGATCGACTCAATCATATTCCCGTATCCAACATCACAACAACGATAAATCAAACCGTTTAATGAGGGGAGATCTCGTATGTATGCAGATCAAGCGGTCTCTCTGATTCATCAATCAGCCTTTTTTGTAGTACTTTCTTTGAGAGATTCCCTTCAAAACGACGATAGACTGCTTGCCCTTCCAGAGGTACCTGTCTGACATACCTTTTCATTTTAATTGCTCCTTGCTCTGCATGGATAGTAACAGGTTCATCATCGAGGATGGTTTCAATAAAAATATAAATGCCACGACCTAAAATAACACATATTACAAAAATAAAGCCAGAGACGCACATCCACCCTACTCTCCAACTACTCCTCTTTTTAACGCAAAAATCTAATAAAATATCATTTCTCAAAGAAAGTTTTTTGTTCCTAACCGTCTCTAGCTGGAAATTTTTTGTTTGCAACACCTCTTCAAGATTCAAAGATTTCGGCTCCTCGTATACTAAGAGACTCTCTTCCTCCTTTTCCTCCTTATAGGCCAGAACAGTTTTTTCTAAACAATCAAGAGGAAACAAACTCTTATGAAAGAGATCTCTCTTAAATATTGCTTTAGTCTTGTCTAAATTTCCATCCATCACGTATCAAGGCCTTCGCCAATCAAAGGCATATCATCAGGGGCTTCCACGCCAAGAAGAGAAAGTCCAGAGGATAGAACATCGCTTACAGCCTGCACCAAACCTAAGCGCGCAAGTGTTAACTCTCGATCATCAGTCTGTACAAAACGTAAGGCGATCTTTTCATTACCTTTACTCCAATGCCCATGAAACATACTAGATAAATCATAAAGATAAAATGCCAGACGATGCGGCTCATTCCGTAAAACAGCTGTTTTAATTAAATGCGGATATTCTGCCAACTTACGAATAAGCATACACTCACTTTCATCTTCGAGTTTACCAAGATACATCAGTAAATCATTTCTACTTGGTTTTTTCATTTGCATCACCATGCAGGCCTGATGAAAAATAGAAGAACAACGAGCCCTGGCATATTGCACATAAAAAACAGGATTCTCTTTACAGTTCTCTGTTACTTTTGCAAAATCAAAATCCAAAGGCGCCTCCGCTTTACGATAAAGCATCATAAAGCGCACAGAGTCACGACCGACTTCCTCTACTACATCCCGCAGGCTAATAAAATTACCTGTACGCTTGCCCATACGCAGTGGCTCCCCATCACGATACAATCTCACAAGCTGATAGCAAAGCACCCTTAGGAGCGCCTGCCCATTCGCAACAGCTTGCGCAATAGCCTCAAGACGCTTGATATAACCGCTGTGATCCGCACCGAGAATATAAATCATTTCTTGAAAACCACGATCATATTTGTCTTTAAAATAGGCTGCATCTGCTGCAAAATAAGTATAAGAACCATCAGATTTGATCAGTGAACGATCCATATCGTCACCCATCTCTGTTGAACGCAATAATATCTGCTCTCGATCTTCCCAGTCCTCTACAACTTGTCCTTTAGGAGGCGGTAAATTCCCTTTGTAAACATGCCCACGCGACATTAAATCCTCAACGGTTATACGAATCGCCTGTGCATTGTCTCTGTGTAATAAAGATTCATAAAAAAAACAGTCATGATCAATACCAAGAGAGGATAAATCAGAACGGATCATACGCATCATTGCATCAAGAGCATATTTTTTAACGATTAAAAACGCTTTCTCTCGATTCATATTCAAAAGCGAATTTCCAAACTCATCGGATAGACCTTTTCCTACCGCGATAAGATACTCACCAGGATAGAGGCCATCCGGGATTTTTATCATCTTTTCCCCTAAAGCCTCGCGATAGCGCAAAAATGCAGATTGAGCCAAAATATCCACTTGACCCCCGGCATCATTGATATAGTATTCTTTAGTAACCTTGTAACCAGAGAAACGTAGCAAATTAGCAAGAACATCACCTAGTACTGCTCCACGACAATGCCCAACATGTAATGGCCCTGTTGGATTTGCAGAAACATACTCCACATTAACCTTAATATTCTTTCCCATATCCGATCGGCCGTAATCTGCTCCATATGTAATGATCCCCGCAAGAGTACGAAGCCAAAAACCATGATTCAAACGTACATTGATAAAACCCGGACGATCAACTTCAACACATGCAACATCAGGATCCACTCTTAAAAAAACAGCAATTCTATTTGCCATATCCCATGAATTCTCTCCAAGTGATTTTGCTAGAATCATTGCTATATTCGTCGAAAGCTCACCATGCAAAATATTCCTTGGTGTTTCTACAGAAACGCAAGAAACCCCTTGTATGTTCATAGAATGTCGTAAAATATCTTTTATGCGCTCTTCAAATTCGATAAAAATATTCATCTCATTTTTCTCAATTCAAAAAAAACCACATGACGGTCTCATCTGCGTATTTAATAAAATTCCTTATAAACCAACCGCACTTCAGAAAAAAAATGACTTCTTCTTGCACCATCAATAGTGAAAAAATCTTTTTTTCTATCAAGATAAATGATAATTTTCTGTGAAAATAATCAAGAGGAGCTCTATTCTCATAAGCATCAATCATGAAACTTACACGGATCGACTCAAATAGTCGAGTCTCTCTTCATGAGAGACCTTCCTTCTACTATATCAAAGGATACATGGTATGAATGTCACTCTATCAGACGCTGCGGCAAAACGTATTTGTTCTATTCTAACATCTCATCCAGAAAAATATGCGTTACGAATTTCAGTCGAAGGAGGCGGGTGTTCTGATTTCTCCTATAAATATAACCTAGTGGATCAAAAAAAAGAGGATGATCTTCTTATCGAAAAAAATGGTGCCCGTCTCTTAATTGATCCCATTTCACTTCCATTGATGGAGGGAGCTGAAATCAATTTTATTGATAACTTCCTCGAACAGACTTTTGAAATTCAAAACCCTAATGCTGTTTCATTATGCGGCTGTGGAACAAGCTTTGCTATATAAGGCATTGAACTGTGCTTCTCCCTAAAAAAAATGTATCCCCCTTTTTCAGGGCTACTGTTTTTTTCTTGTCATGGATATCATTCTCCTCATATTCTCATGTCCATAGCATGACTCTTACTCAGAATCATGAAAAAAATAGCATCATCAAGCTTCAAGCTTCTCTGACAAAAAATGGACCTATCCTTAGAAATGGTATTGTCTGGCGTATCTTTTCTATCAGTAAAACGAGCATGGATCAAGAATGGCCTCTTGTTGCCTCTTCCACAAAGGCAGTATATACATTTAGCTTACCAGAAGGCGAGTATCTCATCCACGCGGCTTTCGGTCAGGTAAGCCGCACGAAGCATCTTATGCTGGGAAAAGGCAAACAATCTGAAATCATCATACTCAACGCCGGAGGAATACAACTCAAAGCAGCACTACCAAAAGGTGTAATAAATAAAAGCCAACTAAAATTCTCCATATATTCGGATGACACTGAAAATAACGAGCATGGATTGATTCTCTCAAAGATAAAACCAGATAAGATTGTACGCTTAAATTCTGGGACTTATCACGTTGTATCTCATTATGGAGATGGAAATGCCATAGTACGCTCGGATCTACAGGTAGAAGCAGGAAAAATTACTGAAGCAACCATGCAACACAGGGCAGGAGAAGTCACATTAAAACTCGTTCGTCAGAAAGGAAGAGAAGCACTTGCAGACACAAGCTGGGCTATCACCAATGAATCAGGCGATATCGTATACGAAACGACAAACGCTTACGCCTACATGATCTTAGCCGAAGGTGATTATTTCGCTGTTGCAAAAAACAAAAATCAAATTTATCAAAAACACTTTTCCATTTCATCCGGAAATAAAAAAGAGATAGAAATTTTATCAAACACGTAGCAATTCGAAAGCTTTTTCCGTTACAGATCCATGCTTCATCTCCCTCAAGAGTTTATGAAAAAATAGTCTTGCAGATAGAAAGGCATCTCATGAAATTCAGGCATACGACTTTGATTTTTATTATACTCAGCAGTTATTCCTCTGCTCATGCTCAAGAAAACAATTCTCAAGTTCACACGGAAGCAATCCAAGCCCAAAAAGTTGCAAATCATTTTTCAAAAATTCATACTATGACTGGTGATTTTCTACAATTCAACTCAAGAGGTGAAAGAACACACGGGACATTTTATTTAGAACGACCAGGGAAAATTCGTTTCATCTATAAAGACTCACCTCTCCGTATTATTTCAGACGGACAATTTATCCTCGTCAAGAATACAAAGCTCAACACTTTGAATCTTTATCCGCTACAGAAAACTCCTCTGAATCTCCTTCTCAGCGATAAGATTGACCTAAGAAATAATCTAATAGAATTTAAAAAAGAAGCAAGAGCGATTACGATAGTTCTCAATAGCAATAATTCGATAATTCACATGATTTTTCATCCGAAAACCTATGAACTCCAACAATGGAGCATGATTGATCAGCAACATATTGAAACAACGATTCAGATCATCAATCCTCGTACCGGCGTGCGCTTTGCTCAGGGGACATTCAATATTGACTACCAGCACTCGAAATAAGATGGAGCGGGCGATGGGATTCGAACCCACGACCCCAACCTTGGCAAGGTCGTACTCTACCCCTGAGCTACACCCGCTCAAACTTACCGGAGCTATATGATAATCTCACCCTCATTACAATATAAATTTTTAGAAAAACAGAGAAGACAGTGGAAGAAAAATTCTTTTTGAAGATTCTAGTCAAATTAGTTATTATGTTATTATTATGGTAAAAAAAAGAGCTCATGAAGTTGCTAGTTTTCTGGCATGTCCTTCATCAAAAAATTATCTGGTTGTACTTCTCTACGGACCGGATCGAGGGCTTGTCTCTGAGCGAGCCACTCTTTTTGCTAAAAAGAGTGGAATGAATCTTTCTAGTCCTTTTTCAACAGTCTATCTTGATGCTGCAGATATTAACCGTAATCCTGCTATCCTCAGCCATGAAGCGCTTACATTTTCACTGTTTGATAATGGCCGTCTTATCTGGATACGTAACGGAGATGCCCATAAAGGATTAGCACATGCTATTCAAGGGCTCCTACAAAAAACACATGAAAAAGTATTTGTATTAATTGAAGCCGGCGATCTTAAAAAAAATACTATCTTACGTAAGACCGTTGAGCAAAACGAAAAGGCTGTTGCTCTCCCATGCTACAACGACGGGGCACGTGAAATAAACTCTCTTATTAAGGAATGCTTATCAACTTTTCAGATGTCTATTTCACAAGATGCCCATGAAATCCTGCAAAACCATCTTGGAGAAAACCGTCTTACATCACGTCAAGAACTAGAAAAACTTTGCCTGTATGCCAAAGGAAAAGAACTGATTTCTCCTGAAGATGTCTTTGAAGGAGTTAGCAATGTCAGCCCAAGATCACAAAACGAAATTATTGATGCAGTCATCAGCGGTAATTTGCCTCTTTTCAATCAGAGCTTTAATCGGTCTCTTGAAAGTAAAATACCGTTATTTTCAATTCTCAGTGCAATACAGCGCCAATTTCAACAACTACAAGAATTTCGTTTTACCATGGATACAACAGGAAAAAGCGCTTCAGCTATTATTAGTGAAGCGCGACATCAAATTGTTTTACAGCGACAACCCCTTATGAAGCAGGTTATTTTACACTGGACTTCTGAAGACATTATTCAGGCTATGAAACAATTACAGAATACACTGCTTAATAGTCGCAGAAATACCGAGCTTGCCAAGTCAATTATACGGCAGAGTCTCATAACTCTAACCGTCCAAGCATCAAAGAGGAAACTTCATCCTTAACTTTTCTTTGCAAAATTTCAAAAAGATGCTGCTTTGCTCTCCCAACAGATTCATAAAGGGAAAACCCTAAGGCTAAATTAGCAGAAATTGCCGTTGAGAGGATACAGCCTGTTCCACGCATACTGGCATTCAGCCGCTTGTGTGAAAAGCTGACTCTTGTCAAATCATTTAGAACAAGATAATCTGTTGCCCAAGCCCCTTTCGCATGGCCTCCCTTAACTAAAACAGAAGAGGCTCCAAGACGAATAAGAGCCTCTCCTTGCTTTATCGCCTGCTCTCTATTCTTTGCCTCTTCACAACCAGTTAAATAGGCAAGTTCTGCAAGATTCGGTGTAATCAACTTGACCAAAGGTAAAAGATTATGAAGAATGGAAGCCCGGATACTCCCATGAAAGAGTCTTTTTCCTGAACTCGCGGCAAGGACAGGATCAAAAATAATAGGAAGATCAGGATAGTTTTTAAAAAAAATAGATATAGATTTAATGATATCTTTCCTTCCGGTCATACCAATTTTAACAACCCTTATACTATTCGCTTTCAAGGCGGTTGCAAGTTGCTCTACAACAAACTGAGAAGGTACGAGCCTGATTTTCAAAACTTTTTCATGGGTTTGCGCAGTCATGGCTGTCACAGCTAGTGCCGTTGAAACATTTAAAAAGCTTGCCGTTTTAATATCACTGGCAATCCCGGCACCTCCAGACGAATCTGTAGCGGCAATAACTAAGATAACAGGAACTAACGCCATCTTTGTGTTCCTTCTATCCACTGCTTGACACGTGCTGCCGGAAAGTCATGTCTAAGAATATCAGTGACGACTGCAACGCTATCACAATGATGCGCAAAAGCCATAGGAATCCGTTCAATATTAAACCCGCCAATGGCAACAAGCGGTAAGATTCCAACTTTTTTTTTCCATAAGCTAATACGCGCTAGTCCTTGAGGAGAAAATTTCATTTTTTTCAAACAAGTCTGGTAGATAGGACCAAGAGCTATATAATCAGGCTTAGTAGAAAGAGCTATATCAAGCTCCCATTCATCATGAGTACTCAGACCAAAATTCAACCCATTCCTGCGAATTTCTATCAGATCAGCTTGACTCAGATCCTCCTGACCGAGATGAACACAATCACATCCTTCTTCAATCGCTAATTGCCAATAATCATTAATGACAAGTTGACAGTTATATCTCTCGCATACAGTCTTTGCCTCACGGATATCATCGCGTAAAATTCTAATAACGGAATCTTTAATACGCAATTGTACTAAACGAATGCCAAGAGGTACAAACCTTTTGATTTGCTCAACGCTTTCGAAAATGGGATAAAACGGATCAAGCTTCATAAAAAACTGCCTGTCCGATCACTGGAGTTGACGAAACAGCAATATCACGCGGTTCTAACAATCCGGCCTGAAACCCAAGTCTTCCAGCGTCAATTGCTTGTGCAAACGCCTTTGCCATTTTGACTGGATCTTCTGCTTTTGCGACAGCAGTGTTCAGCAAAATTGCGTCAAAGCCAAGCTCCATAATCATCGCTGCATGAGATGGACGTCCAACACCAGCATCAACAATCAGCGGAATATCAGGAAAAGAAGCACGCATTGCACGCAAACAACCTGTATCACGAGGCCCTTGAGCTGAACCAATGGGAGCACACAAAGGCATCAGGACCTTACAACCGACTTCAATCAATTTTGAAGCAACACTCAAATCATCTGTTGTATAAGGAAAAACCTCAAAACCTTTCTCTATCAAAATTTTGGTTGCATCAACGAGTGCAAAAACATCAGGCTGCAGTGTATCCTGGTTACCAATCACTTCAAGCTTAATCCAATTCGTTTTAAACAAATCACGAGCGAGCTCTGCTGTAAGAACAGCCTCCTTGACTGAAGAGCAACCAGCCGTGTTAGGTAACACATAAGTCCTAAATCTTTTCATAAGCTCATAAAATCTATTCCCTTCTGCACATCCAGCAGTCTCTCTACGCAATGATACAGTGATAACATTAGAAGCAGAACAGCGTACAGCTTCCTCAAGAATAGCTGGAGAAGGGTATTGAGCTGTTCCGAGAAGAAGGCGTGACGAAATGACTTGACCATAAAGCCTTAACATACCCCTTAACCTCCCTGCATAGGGCTTAATACTTCAATCCGATCATTCTCCTCTATTCTTTTGCTTGCATGCTCATCACGTGCAACAAATTCATTATTGACAGCCGTTGCAAACCAATCACCTTGAAATCCAAGCTCATTCAGCAAATCAGACAGAAAAGAGGCTCGCACGTCTACTTCCTCACCGTTTACATGGACACGCATCTTCTTATCACTCCAGGGTAACAAAAACTATAATTCTTCATTTTCTGATTCAGCATGTAAGACTAAATGAGCTATACGTCTTGCCATTTCTGGTGCTAAGAGATAACCGTGACGATAAAAACCGTTCACAAAAAAAAATTTTTGCTTTCTTTCTATCCTAGGAAAATTATTCGCATAAGCAGGACGAATTCCTACTCCAGTTTCAATAATTTCTGCTTCAGAAAAAGCTGGATGCAATGCATAGGCAGCATTTAAAAACTCCATCATAGAGCGCACACTCATCAAGCGATTGTTATGAGACTCAATCATAGTAGCACCGATCATGAAAATATTTTCTTTACGAGGGACAACATACAAGGGAATACGCGGATGTAAAAGCCTTACCGGCCGAGACAAATGAACATCTTTTGTTCTTATAAGAAGCATTTCACCACGTACACCGCGTAAATTCCTATCAAGTGGCAAGCGACTTGATCCCGTTGCATCTATAACAAAATCATACAAAACTTCCTGCTCAGTAGAGACAATAAAAGAAACCCCCCCTTGCTTAAGCCGAATCATTAGCCTCTCAAGGGCTTGCCGTGGATCAAAATGAGCTTCAGAAATAAAAAAAAGCCCACGCTGAAAGCGACCGGCAAGATCCGGCTCTAATGTCGCAATCTCATCAGCGCTCAGCATACTATGCCCCTTCGTACGAGCAGCAAAACGATCAAGCTCAAAATGAGCGCGCCTTGGCGCAAGCACCAATGTACCATGACGCACAACATCTTCCGGCAAAACATTATTCCACCATTGTATACCATAAAGCCCGAGCTTTTCAAAAATCTTAGGAGCATGTTCACCTTCACAGTAAGGTGCAAGCATCCCTCCAGCACACCAGCTTGCAGAACCAGCTAACCCTTCAGGACAAGCAACAGTAACATCGAGTCCATGGCTCAAAAGCTCATAAGCTACTGTTAGCCCGCCTACACCTACACCTTTCACAAGTATTTTCATCCAGTCTTGTGCCTCACTGAAAATGTAGCTGCACTTCTTAAAAAAAATCCGCTCTACCTTTTATCTTAAAAAGAATGAATCAATTTAATCATTCCTCTCACAGCATCTTTCCCATAGAGCGAGTTTATAACATCATGATCTTCATAAGTATAACCATAATTATTTCCCCACGAAATATAACTGAGACCAGATGAAAGTTCTAAACTCGGAGACAACTTATGCGAGAGACTTGCAGAAGTGACAAATGTCTTTGCTTCCTCTAAAGAAATCTGGAAATCTAAAGTGCTTTTTGGAGTAAAAACATACTGACTGCCAGCCCACAAAGCCCAATGACCACCCCAATCCCCATAGATTGAATTAAACTGACGATAAATCCCTGTCCGGTCAAACCCTGGATGAAGCTCGCGGTGCCCATAACTTTTATCTTCGGCATAATAGTCATCCATAGATTTATAACCAGCCATGACCCACAGAGCCACCTGATCGTTGATCTTCCCATCAAGACGAACCTTCCCTGCCCACTCTGAATAATACGAGTCATAAGCAGCGACAGAAGAAAAACCACCCCAATCTTGTCCATACTTCGCACCAACAACAATATACGGTATATAACTATCTATTTGTTGACGAAGCTCACGTTCAATTTCTTTACCTTGATCGTTAAAGCGAAACCCATGGCTAGAAGCTTGATAATTTGCACCCTGCGCTAAACTTAAAAGAGCAGAAAACCCATTTTTGACGCTAAAGACATAAGTAAGAGCATTGGTACGCATACTAGACAACGGAGTTAACAAGTCATCATAAGCAAAATTCCCAAAACCATTCGTCCAAGTCTGGAAAGCTGATGCATCAAGCCCGAATTGTAACCCACCAAGCTGAATATATCCAGCCTTCAGCTCACCTTTCATGTCACTGTCACTCCCTGCATTTCCTAGCTCCGCGCCTCCAGTCCAGTTGGACTCTAGTTCTAATACAGTCCGCAGTGTGCCAAAGTCTGTCTCCATCGCAGTGCTAGAACCAATCTTAGCATCCGTGATCCAACCTAGGGTATGACGATTCTTATGATTTAAATCTTCATATTGTTTTGCTTCAACTGGCCCCCCCCCTCTCAACTCCGATGAAACTTCACCAAAAATATGCATACAGATCTCTGTCCCCGGAATATAAAAATAACCTGGCCCATAAGCCTTACAATCGCGGACAACAGGCTCTTTTCCAAAAAAATCAAAAGCAGACGCTTCTGATAGCATGAGAAAGAAAAGAGCGAAACTAATTAAATTCTTTCTATTCATTCACATATTACCCTTCTTTTATTCTAAAGGCATAAAGGCAGAAATGTGCCCTTTCCCTCCATGAGGATAAAGATATGATTTTCCAACGCAAGATATATAATGATATAAAAAAAACTCTTTATAGTCATAATTGCCATCATTGCGTTGAACTAAAAAGATGGAAACGAAAAATTAAAAAAACTTTTTGCCAGCTAGTATCCTATAGCCTATATATCATCTTTTTAGTAAAAAGAATTGAGGGTTTATGCACACATCCCGTTGGCTTATGATTTTTTATGCTCTTCTTCTTACTTTTGGCATTTTTACCGCAGTACCTAATTTACTCACAAAAAATCATATTACCCAAATCAAGCAATATGTTCCATTTTTTCCTGAAAGACAAGTAACGCTCGGCCTTGATCTCCGTGGGGGATCTTCGCTAGAGCTTGAAATTGATAATCAGACTCTCGAAAGAGAACGGCTACAGAATATCCTAGAGTCCGCACATAGTCTACTAAGAACACAAAAAATTCGTCCTCAATCAATCCGTATTCTTAAGAACAGTCTTGTCATAATCATTCCAGATGACGTACAGAGACAGCAAGCCACAAAAGCTTTAAAAGGCTTAGCTTCACCTATTTTCATCAAAGCACTTTCATCTCCTGTTGAAGACCTTTCCATTATACAAAAAGAAAACAAGATCTCTATAACCTTAACAGAAAACGCCATAAAATATCATATCAATAACGCCGTTAATCAAAGTATTGAAATTATCCGCCAACGGATTGATAAGATTGGTGTTTCTGAACCTGCTATACAAAGAATAGGAGACAACCGTATTCAAGTTCAGCTACCAGGAATACAAGATCCAGAACAACTCCGTAGCTTAGTCGGCACGACAGCAAAGATAAGCTTCCATCTTGTCGAACCCCATGCTGACATTCATAATCCACCTCTAGGTGTTTCCATTCTTCCTGATTACAGGAAGGATTCAAAACAATCCTACCCTGTTCAAGATAAAATTGCTCTAGATGGTTCAACTCTCATAAATGCCCGTGTGTCCTATGAACATGAAACGAATCAGCCTCGAATCTCATTCGAGCTCAATCATCAAGGCGCACAAGAATTGGCTCAAATTTCAAAAGAGAACATCGGCCGAGCTTTTGCCATTGTCCTTGATGACAAAGTTTTAACAGCCCCGACAATACAATCTGTCATTCCTAACGGTAGAGGAGAAATTACCGGAAATTTCACAACAAGTGAGGCGGTAACCCTTTCAGCGCTTCTAAGAGCTGGAGCTCTGCCTGCCCCTCTTAAAATCGTTCAACAACATAGCGTCGGGCCAGATCTTGGAGCAGATGCGATTAAAAGAGGGATTTATACAGGGATTCTTGGCTTTACATCCGTTATCCTCTTCATTGTTCTGCTTTACGGGATATGGGGTATTATTGCTGATATCGCGCTTGCATTACACACTATATTAATCTTTTCAGTCTTAAGCCTTTTAAACGCCACACTGACCTTACCTGGTATTGCGGGTATCATCCTCGGTATTGGAATCACTGTTGATGCGAATATTTTAATTAATGAACGTATACGTGAAGAACATCGTAAAGGAATAGGCGCATTGGCTGCGCTTGATCGCGGCTTCAAACATGCCTTATCTACAATTATCGACGCTAATATTACCATCATTATAGCTAGCTTACTTTTATGGTACTTTGGGACAGGACCTGTACGTGGGTTTGCCGTAACAATGTTTTTCGGTATTATCATTTCTATGTTTACCAATATTTTAATTGTACGTATTCTTATGGAGTGGATCATCCGCAAATGGAAAATCAAAAGACTACATATTCGCTCATTTCTTCATTTTATCCCAACAAACACAAAGATTCGCTTCATGAAAGCACGCTTTATCGGCCTTGCTCTTTCTATTGCAGTATCTGGGTACTCCGTTTTCCTTTTTTTTAATCCAGGCCTTAATTACGGTCTTGATTTTAAAGGAGGAATTCAACTGGAAGTCATGACACAAAAGGCAGATCAGCTCACAAACATGCGGTCAACGCTTTCCAAGCTGCACCTTGGTGAAATAGCATTACAAAACATTGATAATCAAAAAGTTATTGTGCGTATAGAAGATAATAATTCTGAACAAGAAGCACAAACAAGAAAGATTTCCCGTGTCAAAACAGCAATTCAAGCCCTTTATCCAGATTCTTTTTTTTCACAAATCGAAATGATTGGCCCAAAAATATCTGACGAAATTGCAAAAAATGCTTTCCTCGCGGTTGTTTTTTCCGGAATTGCCATGAGCCTCTATATTTTATGGCGGTTTGGGTGTTTTGTTTCCATCAGTGCCATCGCAACACTCATCCTCGATACAACGAAAATGATTGGGGTTTTTGGATTGTTCCAGTTTGATTTTAATTTGACCGCAATTGCAGCCCTTATGACAATTATCGGTTATTCCGTTAATGATAAGGTCGTAGTCTACGATCGTATACGCGAAAACTTACACCTTGATAGAACAAAAAACTTGCGTGAAATTATTGATATATCGGTCAATCAAGTCTTAATACGATGTATTTTCACAACTGCAACAACAACTCTTTCTATACTACCAATGGCAATCTGGGGAGAACAGACTCTCTCTAATTTTGCACAACCTGTTATAATAGGAATTATCATTGCTACATCATCATCAATCTTCATCTCCGCTCCGATTTTAATGTTCCTCTCTTCCTGGTGGAAAAAAAAATATGAATGATCTAAGAGCTAAACAATCAAGATCAAAATAGAAAGTTTTCATGAGGATGTTTAAGCAAAATGGCACATGAGTCACCCCTTATTACAGCCATCGTCATGGGAATCGGTCTCGCCTTTCTATTCGGTGCTCTTGCAAACCGTCTGCGCATTTCACCGCTTGTTGGCTACCTTCTTGCTGGAGTCATCGCAGGACCGAATACCCCTGGCTTACAGGCTGATCCTAATTTAACAAATCAATTAGCAGAAATAGGCATCATTCTGCTTATGTTCGGAGTTGGATTACACTTCTCTTTAAAGGATCTCCTATCTGTAAAAACTATAGCCATCCCTGGGGCGATAGTGCAAATGATCGTTGCTACACTCCTCGGAACAGCCTTTGGACTGTTTATGGGTTGGTCTCCTACAAGTGGAATGGTTTTCGGCCTCGCACTCTCAACAGCGAGCACCGTTGTTTTACTCCGTGCTATACAAGAAAGGCGTCTGATAGAAAGTGAGCGCGGACGTATTGCCATAGGATGGCTGATCATCGAGGATATTACGATGGTTTTAGCTCTTGTCTTACTGCCAACATTGGCAACATCCACATCCAATATCACGAACTCCATCTCATGGGCTGGCATACTAACCATTATTAGTATCACGATTGCAAAAGCTTCTCTTTTTGTTACCATCATGATGGTTGTTGGGCGCCGTTTTATACCTTGGCTATTAAAAGTGATTGCTCAAACAGGCTCACGCGAACTTTTTAGCCTATCTGTACTAGCCATTGCTCTTGGTGTTGCGCTCAGTGCGGCTGATCTTTTTGGAGTGTCTTTAGCTCTAGGGGCATTTTTTGCTGGTATGATCATGAGCGAATCGGAATTCGGCCATAGAGCTACAGAAGAAACTTTACCTTTACGTGATGCCTTTGCTGTCTTATTTTTTGTTTCTGTTGGTATGCTTTTTAATCCAATAAAAGTTGTACGCGATTGTATCCCTCTTTTATCGACATTATCCATTATTATTATCGGAAAATCGGTAATAGCGTTTTTGATTGTTCGTGCTTTCCATCGTCCGATCAGAACCGCACTCACTATTTCAGCAAGTCTTGCACAAATTGGAGAATTCTCTTTTATCCTTGCAGGATTCGGGAATAGATTAGGAATTTTAAATGATAATGCACGGGACCTTATTCTTGGCGGGGCTATTTTATCAATTCTGTTGAATCCGCTTGTGTTCCTTGCCGCAGACAAAATTCGACAGAAACTTGAATCTACACACCCAAAAGAAATGAAAAATGATCCTCTTCAAATCATTCAAAAAAATACCGATGAACAACTATTTATTAGTCACAAAACTGACCATACAATCATCATTGGGTTCAGTCAAATAGGACAGCTCATTGCTACTGATCTCAATAAGTATAATATCCCAATTGTTGTCGTCGAAGATATTGAACGCAATGCTGAAAAAGCACGCTGTGAACATTTTGAAACCATATCAGGAAATGCTGTTCATGAAGATATCTTAGCTGCTGCAAATATAGACAGCGCTCGTTATCTTGTTCTTACCATGGAAAATACCTTTGAAGCCGGACAAATCGTATCAATCGGGAAAAGACACAATAAAAATCTTCACATCCTTGCACACGTAGAATCAGATGCAGAAGGGCAATATCTTTGCGATCTGGGCGCTGATGTTGTCATAGCAAATGATCGGCAAATTGCAAATGGTATCATTGATTTTTTAATTGAGAAACAGAATCTTCCAGAGAAGAAAGAGATAGGGTCCTTCTCTGAAGAAGAAAGAACAGCTTTATCATGAAAAAATATATCTGGACACTGATCGGGATAACAACTACCCTGATATCAAGCAGTATTCTTTATGATAAGCTACGAAATATATCTTTCTATGAAGTTGTGAGCCGCCTTAAAGAATTAACCATGGATCATTGGATCTTAGCAATCTTTTCTGCTCTTGTTTCTTATGCTGCACTCGCAGGATATGATCGTATTGCACTACGCCATCTTCAGAAAAATATATCATGGATTTTCATAACAATTTGCTCCTTTACCACTTATGCGCTTTCTCATAACATCGGCTTTTCTATCTTTTCAGGAGCGGCCGTACGTTACCGCGCTTATAGCATAAAGGGATTAAATGGAGCAGAAATAGCTGTTCTTGTAGGCTTCTGCTCATTTACCTTTGCACTGGGCACCCTCTTCCTCTCAAGCATTGTTCTCTTAATCCGACCCGATTTAATTAAACTCGTCCACAATGATTTTCCTGAAAGCCTTTCGATTATTATCAGCTCTATGATTTTAACGGCTATTGGATGTTATATCTTTGGCAGCTGGATGCAAATCCATCCACCGAAAATCGGCAAAAAAATAAAAATTGCGTATCCTAGCTTAAAGATTGTCCTACAACAACTTATCATAGGTCCCCTAGAAATTTTAGGAGCTGTCGGTATCATTTACGCTCTTTTGCCTGAAGCAAATAATCCGGGATTTATTCCAGTTCTAGCCGTCTTTCTTGCAGCATTTAGTCTCACATTGCTCTCAAACGCTCCTGCAGGTGGGATCGGCGTTCTTGAAACACTTTTCATGACCGGGACAGCAAAAATGAATCAGGCGGATGTTCTTGCAGCATTAGCTATTTTTCGCCTGCTTTACCTCCTGATTCCTCTCATACTTTCAGTAGTTGTTATTGTTTTGTTTGAGATTATCTACTGGAATCCAGAAAGAAAAAGAAACAAACAATAACCGAAAGAATCCTATTGAGAAGGAGATTTCTCCCTCATAATCTCAACGCCAACAGCTCTTGGCCCAAGATCTAATTTTTCCACCCGGACGAGAACACGCTGAGCCTGTGGATAAGAAAGAATAAATGCTGCAAGACGCTCCGCCAGTGTTTCTACAAGATTCATATGACCAAGAGAAGCCAGTCTACGAATCTCATCCAGAATCAGATCATAAGAAAAAACATGACGCATATCCTTAGGATGGGGATGGATACAGACAGGAGCAACGTCAACAATGACATTGAAAGAAACCCTCTGCTTCTTGGTTCTCTCAGAAGAATAAGCCCCTATATACATAGGAATAATCAAATCAGAAACAAGAATCCGATCTCTCCTCACGTTTGATAGGACCTGAACAGCCTGATTCCCCCTTTCAAAAGGGATCAGGGAGCGAAGGAGCTGTAAATCTTCCATAGCCTTTTTCTTCAGAAAAGCGCTTTCAACAAAAGACACTCCAAGAATGTCTAGATCCCAGAGCAAAAGACGTGGGACATCTGGCGCTTCTAATTGAGCAACAAGACCAGTGAACAAACCAAGCTGCTTAACTTCATAAAAAAAATCATTTATGATTTTTACCTTACGAAGTGGAGAAAACAAATTCCTTGAATCAGTCTCCAGCATCACGCCGGAAAATCCAGAAAGCTTTGCCTGTTCTAAGCTGGAATACCAGCGATCTAGATTCATTTCATCTGCATTCATTCGCAAAATCATCTTATATTCATTGCTGAATTGCTTTAATCTCTTCCAATCTTTTTTATCAAAACCTCCTGTCTCTTCTTTGAGCTGCAGCATATCAATCGATCCTAAAGAAATACGATTACGACAGAAATCAAAACAGGCTAAAGGCATACTCAGTGATAAACGAATTTTTCCATCTAAAATTTTTACAATCTCTGGAAGGAATGAAAGGAGAAGCTTTCTCCTCCCAATCGCAATATCTAAAATATCAATCTTGCTGTTTCTAATCACTGCAACCGCATCCTCGCTCTTAGAGATACGGCATAAAAGTTTCGTCATAGCAGTGACCTGTTCTTGTGATATTGTTCAGATTTCTTATGACTTGACTTCAAAATGAACACGATCTTCCTCATGATAATATCACGACTCGAAAACTTTTAAAAGTGACCCTACATATCTAAAATGGCTGGACAGAAGCTCTAAGGATCATTATAGGAGGGAGGGTCAGGGTGATTAGCTCAGTTGGTAGAGCAGCTGACTCTTAATCAGCGGGTCGCAGGTTCGAGACCTGCATCACCCACCACAATATTCTCTTCCATCATCATATGCTCAAAAATCCTTATTTTTAACCATTTCCAGAATTTCGCTTTCTCCCTCCAAACGATTCAGCCAGGCATAAATAAAGAACAGGAGCAGACATGCAAAATAACCATCAACATAAACGGTTTAGTTTAGAAGGAGCAGAGAGCATAATAGAAAAAATCAATACTTCCGTCAACTTTGACTACAAGCTTTATAGACAAGACATTCAAGGATCCATGGCCCACGCCACGATGCTAGAAAAACAAGGAATCATTACGAAAACAGATTACCAAAAAATTAAAGAAGGTCTTAAAAGTATTTTGAAGGAAATTGATGAGGGCACATTCACTTTTTCTCATAAGTTGGAAGATATTCATATGAATATCGAAGCAAGACTTTTTGAATTAATTGGCACAGCAGCAGGTCGGCTACATACAGCACGCTCACGTAACGATCAAGTCGCCTCTGACTTTCGTCTTTGGATAAAGGACAAAGCAGAAAAAATAGGAGAAGACCTGAAAACTCTCATCAACTGCTTACTGAAAAGAGCTGAGGAACATGCTGCAAGCTTCATGCCAGGGTTTACCCATTTACAAATAGCCCAACCTATTACTTTCGGCCATCATCTCATGGCATATGTAGAAATGTTTGGTCGTGACCTGTCCCGGATGCATGATGCTATTGACCGTATGGATGAATCACCACTTGGAGCTGCAGCTCTCGCTGGGACTAGCTTCCCTATCAACCGATTCATGACAGCGAATCTGCTTGGGTTTCGTGAACCAACCCGCAATTCCATTGATAGTGTTTCAGATCGTGATTTTGCAGTTGAATTCCTAGCAAATATAGCTATTGCAGCGATGCATTTATCACGCCTTTCAGAAGAAATTATTCTATGGTCGACATCCCAGTTCAATTTTATCTCTCTCTCCGATGCCTTTTCTACCGGATCCTCTATCATGCCACAGAAAAAGAATCCTGATGCAGCAGAGTTAATCCGTGCAAAAACCGGACGGATCAACGGTTCACTCATAGCTTTACTTACGGTTATGAAAGGGTTGCCACTTGCCTACTCAAAAGATATGCAAGAAGATAAAGAAGCTGTTTTTGATTCTGTCAACACACTGGAACTATCACTCATAGCCATGATCGGTATGATCACCGATCTCACTGTTAACCTCACAAGGATGAAACAGGCTACGGAAGCAGGCTATTCCACTGCAACAGATCTTGCTGATTGGCTTGTCAGAATACTGAATCTACCCTTTCGCGAAGCACACCGTATCACATGTCAGATTGTCGCTTTAGCCGAAAAGAAAAAATGCACTCTCGCACAATTATCCTTATCTGATATGCAATCCATTTACCCAAATATTACTAACAACAATATATTTCACTTTTTAAGTGTGAAGAACTCAGTTGAGAGCCGTCAATCCTATGGGGGAACGGCCCCGCAAGAAGTTTTCCGACAAATTGATTACTGGAAAAAACGTATCGCAAATAATAAAAAAGCGTAAAAAACGATGCGGTTTTTGTTTTGCAGGCAGGTGCATATGAGAAAATTATTTATAAGCCTAGCTATTGTTTGTAGTTCTATTCTCAGCAGTTGTGGACGTATCGGTCCGTTAACAGTGCCTCCTCAACAGGAGACAGCACCACAAAAAAACACGAGTATCTTAGATCCCCTTATCAGATGAAGACGAATGAATCATTTTCAATATCATAATGGTATTTTGCATACTGAAGATATCGCTATCACCGATATTGCTTCTATGGAAAAGACACCTTTTTACGTTTACTCATCCTCAGCTTTACAGAAAAATTTGAGCCTCTTCCGTCATGCATTTCATCCAATGAGAGTGCTGATCGCCTACGCCATTAAGGCAAATTCCAATCAAGCGGTCTTAACACTTCTAGCAAAAGAAGGAGCTGGAGCAGATGTTGTCTCTGAAGGTGAAATACGTCGGGCCTTAGCCTCTGGTATTCCAGCGCAGCGCATTGTCTATTCTGGGGTCGGTAAAAAAAGCACGGAAATGGATTTTGCGCTGGCAAACAATATCCTCTGTTTTAATGTTGAATCCGAACCTGAGCTTATCCAACTCTCTCAACGTGCTCTCAGCGCTGGGAAACAAGCGTCTATTTCATTACGAATCAATCCCGATATTGATTCAGAAACACATCAAAAAATTGCTACTGGAAAATCAGAAAACAAATTCGGTATACCACTCAGCAAAGTGCATGAAGTTTATAGACTGGCTGCATCCCTTCCAGGAATTCGTGTAGACGGAATTGATATTCACATCGGAAGTCAGATTTGCAAGCTCGCCCCATTTGATCAAGCTTTTTCTCTAACGGCTAAACTTGTTCACGAACTTCGCAGAGAAGGTCATACAATCACTCATGTTGATATTGGAGGGGGGCTTGGGATTTCTTATCAAAGTGATCAGAACCCTCCTCCTTCCCCACAAGATTATGCTGCAATTGTGCATAAACATATAGCCCCACTTGATATTACTCTTATCCTCGAGCCAGGGCGTGCTCTCGTTGGCAATGCAGGGATGCTTATAACATCTGTCATTTATCTTAAAAAAGGAGCTGAAAAAAATTTTATAATTGTCGATTGTGCAATGAATGATCTTATTCGCCCTACACTCTATGATGCCTGGCATGCTATTCTGCCAGTTGTCGCACCTCAAAAAAAGACAGATCACATTACTGCTGATATCGTAGGCCCCGTTTGTGAAACAGGCGATTATCTTGGACTTGAACGGCAACTCCCACCTCCTCATCCTGGCGATCTTCTAGCTATTGCGAGTGCTGGAGCTTACGGCGCAGTCATGTCAAACACCTACAACACAAGACCAACGATACCAGAAATCTTGGTTCATGGAAATCTCTATCATATTATACGATCTCGGCCCCGTTACGAAGATATTCTTGGGAGAGACAGCGTACCGGATTGGCTCACAAGATAAAAGGGCTTCCCTTATGAGGGAGGAAATCCAGTCATGTCAAAATTAGTATACACATGTTGCACATCATCATCATCATAGAGGACCTCGATCAATCTCAGAATAGACGGTGCTTTCTCTTCATCCCACTGAGTTGATAGGAGTGGTTTCCAAACAATTTTCATTGAATTTGCTTCTCCGAGCAATCTTTCAAGTATTTTAGAAACTTCACCAATTTTATCAAAAGCACATATGATCGTATGAGTCGTTTCATTAGAAATAACATCTTCAGCACCAGCCTCTATCGCTGCTATCAAAACAGCCCCAGCCTCCGCTCCCGTTTCGTAAACAATCTCACCAACACGGTTAAACATAAAAATCACAGATCCTGTTTCACCTAGCGTCCCTCCTGATTTTGTAAAAGCAGAGCGTATATTAGACGCAGTTCGGTTACGATTATCCGTTAATGCTTCAACCATACAAGCGATCCCGAATGGACCATAGCCTTCATAGCGAACTTCCTCATAAGTTCCTAAATCTGCACCAGACGCCTTTTTAATCGCTCTTTCAATATTATCCTTTGGCATAGACTGAGCTCTAGCATTTTGCACAGCCAACCGTAAACGTGGGTTCATGGCAGGATCGGCTGATCCCTTTCTCGCAGACACAATAATCTCACGAGCAAGCTTAGAAAAATTTTTGGAACGGACAGCATCCTGCCGTTCTTTGCGATACATAATGTTTTTAAATTGTGAATGACCGGCCATAAGTTTTTACTAATTTCATTAAATAAGTCATTAAGATTCAAAGCAAACAAGCTTTCATTACCAGAAAGCTGGAAGACTCTCCTTTAAGTGTGGTCCAATACGCAGAGGTGAAATTTTATCAGCAAGACCTGTTCTATCAGAAATTTCAACAGCCAGACCACAAATGGTTGCAGAACCCTTCGCTGGCTGAAATCGGTTCCGCGGCAGTTGACTTAAAAAACGTTTCATTGGCTCTTCCTTCTCCATCCCCAGCACAGAATCATAATCACCGCACATTCCAGCGTCTGACATATAGCCCGTTCCACCATTTAATATCTTAGCATCCGCCGTTGGGACATGAGTATGAGTCCCAACAACAACACTTGCTCGTCCATCAAGAAAATACCCAAAACACTGTTTTTCACTCGTTGCTTCCGCATGAAAATCAAAAATAGCTGCATCAACCTGTTCCACTAAAGGACAAGGAGACAGAATCCTTTCCGCAGCTTCAAACGGATCATCAAAATCACCATTCATGAAAACACGCCCTATAAGATTAGCAACTAACACACGAGCACATTTTTTTGTTAAATAAATACCTGATCCTTTACCCGGATTTCCCTTTAAAAAATTTGCTGGGCGCAAAAAACCATCGACTCTCTCCGAGTAAATAAGGGCATCCTTCTGATCAAATGCATGATTTCCAGTCGTAATCACATCAATCCCAGACTCAATAGCTTCTCGATAAATCTTTTCGGTCATTCCATGACCTTGAGCGGCATTTTCACCATTCGCGACTACAAAATCCAAATTCCAATCAAGAATCAACCCAGGAAGCCGTTCAAAAACAGCACGACGGCCAGAACGGCCGACTATATCACCTAGAAATAAAAAACGCATACATACCCCCCATTCTTGGATCAGCCGATTCATTGTATCTAGAAAAATTAAGGAAAGGTCCTCAATCCGCTTTCTGTTAAAATTGCTTCTAAAGGCACATCGTGCGGTTCTACCGGAATATTGTGTACCTGCTGACAATTAAAAGCAAGAGCGATCAAACGCGGAGATAATCCACGTTCATGCATCCTAGCTATCGTCCTGTCATAATATCCACCCCCATAACCTATACGGTTTCCTTCCCCATCAAAAGCCACCAATGGCAGTAATATAGTTGTTGGATCAATGACAACACCGTCTGATCTCGGTTCTCTCCGAAAAGATGGATTAAGAAGCTTCTCTTTATCCATCAACAAACGAAAGATCATAGTGCCTTTTTTAACAACACATGGTAATGCTAGCTTATTTCCTCGTACATATAGCGCAACCATTAAAGGACGAGGATCAATTTCAGAACGAATAGGCCAAAATGCAGCTATCGTTTCTTTTGTAGGAAAAAGCATAGATGCATAAGCAACAAGAGCTCGTGACAGTGCCAATCGCTTTTCTTCAGACATTGCATCACGCTGTGCTAAGGCTTTCCTCCGTAATTCGTCTTTCTGGTATTTCAAAGGACTCACAGTCAAACATCAAATTGCAGCGCCCATGACAGACGATGGAAAATGTTTATCCAGGAAACCTAAAAAATAGGTGGGTGCCATATGTCGAGACCCACGAGCCTCAACAGGGACAGCTCCCTTAGGAAGCAATAAGGCCCAATAAATTTCCTGTCGAAAAGCACAGAACGCCACTTCTTCCTTATAAAGGATTTCCTGAAACTATACCAGTCATTAATAGGGATAGACTCAAAAAAATCATTAATCTGCGCGTCCAAAAGTCCTTCAACCCTGACGGGCTTTAAACCGAGCATCCACCTTATTAATAATATAAACACGGCCCTTACGGTGAACCATACGATTAGCACGATGACGAGCTTTAAGCGCCTTAAGCGAATTCTTTATTTTCATATTAATAGCCAGTTCCTGATAGGCATAAATCAAAGCGCGGAAGATATAGTGAAGCGCCTACCAAGATAGATCATACTCAGGCAATTTGTCAAGAGGATTAAAAAAAATCACGACAAATAAATCACATGTCCCATCTTTCGACCAGAACGCAATTCCTCCTTTCCATAATGATGAACAAATGTTCCTGATTCCTCGAGGAGTCTAGGAATTTCCATTATATCGTTGCCAATAAGATTTTGCATCACGCAATCACTATGTCGTAAAGGACTTCCTAAAGGCCACCCAGCAATAGCACGAATATGCTGCTCAAACTGTGAGACAACACAAGCTGCTTCTGTCCAATGGCCAGAGTTATGCACACGCGGAGCAAATTCATTCACATAAACACACTCTTTGGAATCTACAAAAAATTCTACAGCGATCACACCTACATAATGCAGAGCCTGTAAAATTGTCCTTGTTATCTCTTGAACCACTCTTACCGTCTTAGAAGAAAGATTCGCTGGAACAACAGACCTCTGCAGAATCCCATATTTATGAAAATTTTCTGGAATATCAAAAAAAACAATATCTCCCATGTATCCACGGGCAGCAATCATTGAAATTTCTTTCGAAAAATCAACGATTCCTTCAAGAATCGCCGGAACATGATCAATTCTATCCAAAGCTCTCCGAGCAATATTTCTGTTCTGTCCTGTAACGCGTACTTGCCCCTTACCATCGTACCCAAAACGACGTGTCTTCAAAAGACCATCCCCACCACAAGCTGTTAAAGCTGCGATCAAGGTTCTCTGATCTTCAACACCCCACCAGGGGGCCGTAGCAAGATTGTGTTCATTAAGAAATTTCTTTTCAAAAAAACGATCTTGAGCAATTTCAAGCGCTTTTGGATGCGGAGCAATGAAAGCTTGTGATGCAAGATAATGAAGAGATTCGATCGGAACATTTTCAGATTCATAAGTAATCACATCAGAGTGTCTAGAAAAATGATCAAGTGCTAACTGATCAGTATAAGCTGCTATGATATGATTCCCTACAACTTTAGAAGCCGCACAATCCTTCTCTGGAGCAAAAATGATAGTCCTGAAACCAAGACGTGCAGCAGCAAAAGAGAGCATACGCGCAAGTTGTCCTCCACCAAGAATCCCGATCGTCATCCCTAAGGATAATGCCTTCACTGCTTTAGACCTCAAAGAGGGAATTCAGCCACATTGTTTTTTTGCCTATCTCGCCACTCATCTAAACGTCTAGAAAGATCATTATCAGAAACAGCAAGCATCGCCACGACAAGAAGAGCAGCATTAATAGCACCGGCTTTCCCGATCGCTAATGTGCCCACAGGAATTCCAGCCGGCATCTGCAGCATCGAAAGAAGGGAATCCTGCCCCAAAAACCCATCTGACTGTATTGGAACACCGAAAACAGGCACAGTCGTCAGAGCGGCTGTCATCCCCGGAAGATGAGCCGCTCCCCCAGCCCCGGCAATAATTGCCTTAAACCCAGCGATTTTAGCCCCTTTAGCAAAGGCAAAGAGCCGATCAGGCGTGCGATGCGCTGAGACAATACGCGCTTCGTAATTGACATGAAAGACATCGAGTATTTCCGCTGTATGTCGCATGACAACCCAATCAGATTGGCTTCCGACAACAATAGCAACATCAGCTCTTCGCACAAGCATAACTGTCTCTTCCCTTCAAAACAAGGCATATTAAAATCATTCACTATCATCCTCGTATCTACTATTATAAATTTAGTTTATTCTCAAAAGTGATTCTCTGATCAAATATAATATAAGGAGATATAAACTATGATTCTTTCAAGATATATAGACAGTCTGCAGAAGAAACATAATAAACTGCAAAATCAACTGGATTCAGAAACAACTTCTTCTGCAGATGATCTTTACATTGCGAATCTCAAACGCAAAAAACTGCTACTCAAAGATAAAATTGAAAAATTAAAAGCAGCCTCTTCTTAAAGCTATTCGGAGCGTACTTTGTATCATTAGTAATATTTCATAAAATCCGGATCAAACTCCAGTGGATGAACTCCTTTAATCCCTTGAACTGTCAAAAGCTTAGAAAGAACATCAACAGGAATAGATTCATCAAGATAAAGAAGAGCAATCGCATCTCCCCCAGGCCTATCCCTTCCAAGAGCGAAATTAGCGATATTCACCCCATAGCGTCCGCAGACAGAACCGATCATTCCAATAATACCTGGGATATCCTTATTCGTGATATAAAGCATGTGGCGTCCAACTTCAGCATCCAGATTTATATTTTTAATACGGATAAAACGCGGTTTGCCATCTACAAAGCAAGTGCCAACAACAGAACGCATACGCAGAGATGTATGGAGGGTTAGTTGAATGTAGCCATCAAATGCGCTAGATTTATCGCGCTTCGTTTCCGAAAGAATGATACCCCGTTCTTTCGCTATGATCGGAGCTGAAACCATATTCACGTCAGCTATCTGCGGACGAATCAGTCCAGCGAGAGCTGCACTTACTAGTGCACGTGTGTTCATCCCTGCCGTGCTACCATCAAAAAGAATCTCCACTCTTTGAATATCTTCGTCTGTCAATTGGCCTGCAAAAGCACCAAGCACTTCTGCCAATTTAATAAAAGGTCTCAGCCTCTGCGATTCCTCGGCCGTAATAGCTGGCATATTTATAGCGTTACTAATAGAATCCTTCAACAGATAATCTGACATTTGCTCAGCAACTTGAACAGCTACCTTCTCTTGAGCCTCTGATGTCGATGCCCCGAGATGTGGTGTGCAAACAACTTGTTCAAGAAAAAAAAGTGGATTATCAAGCGCGGGTGGCTCTACCTCAAAGACATCAATCCCCGCTCCAGCCACTTTCCCTGATTTAATCGCTTCAATAAGATCCTGCTCTACAATCAAACCACCACGGGCACAATTGATAATCCGCACTCCATTCTTCATTTTTGCAAGAGCAGAAGCATCAATGATGTTACGGGTTTTATCGGTTAGCGGTGTATGTAAAGTGATAAAGTCAGATCGAACCAAAAGATCATCAAGAGTAACCTTCTGTACACCCAATTCTTCTGCACGGCCCTCTGATAGAAAGGGATCGAATGCTATAACATGCATTTTCAGACCGATTCCTCTCTGGGCAACAATGGATCCAATATTCCCGCAACCAACAATGCCTAATACCTTTCCAGTAACTTCCACACCTATAAAACGGTTCTTTTCCCATTTCCCAGCTTTTGTCGAAATATTGACTTCAGGCACCTGACGAGCAACTGCGAACAAAAGAGCAATCGCATGTTCTGCTGTTGTAATAGAGTTTCCGAAAGGCGTATTCATAACAATGATACCTCTGCGGGAAGCAGCTGAAACATCCACATTATCAATGCCAATACCAGCGCGTCCAATAACTTTTAATCGGACAGCAGCATCAATGATTTTCCTTTTTACCGGAGTAGCCGAACGAATAGCCAACCCATGATAAGATCCTATTATCTTAAGCAATTCTTGCTTATCTTTTCCAAGATCAGGAAAGTAATCAACATGAATACCACGATCTTGAAAAGTTTTTACCGCAGTTAAGGAAAGTTGATCTGATATCAGTACACGAGCTGTCATAGAACAGATCTCCATATAAAAAAATTCTCAGAATATTTAACTCGCACTCGCATAAGAGGATATTTCAACTTGAAACGCCCAATCAAGCCACTCAGTTAATGACCGAATATCACTTTCTTCAATTGTTGCTCCTGTCCAAATACGCAAACCTGGAGGCGCATCCCTATATGCACCGATATCATAAGCAACTCCAAGTTTTTCAAGACGAGCAACGATAGCTTTAGCAAAACTTGCCTGATCTTCAGAAGCCATTCTCCTCACATCAGAGTCAATAATCTCTAAACAAACGGATGTATTCGAACGCGTTTCTGGAGACTTAGCGAGATGATCAATCCAAGGAGATGTACGAATAAAATCATCAAGCACCGCAAAATTCCTATTGGCTCTGAGTATCAATTGTTCCAATCCCCCCAAAGATTGTGCCCATTTCAAGGCATCGAGATAATCCTCAACGCAAAGCATGGATGGTGTATTAATGGGTTCACCTTCAAAAAGAGATTCATTGATTTTACCGTCTGTGACAAGCCGAAATATTTTCGGCAAAGGCCAAGCTGGCTTATAGCTTTCGAGTCGTCTTAAAGAGCGTGGACTTAAAATCAAAATACCATGCGCCCCTTCACTGCCTAAAACCTTCTGCCAGGAAAAAGTGACGACATCAAGCTTTGAAAAAGCGATATTCTGAGCAAAAACAGCCGATGTCGCATCACAAATTACAAGACCCTTTCGATTATCAGGAATAAAATCTGCGTTAGGAACACGTACCCCAGATGTAGTCCCATTCCAAGTAAAGACAACATCTCTGTCAAAATCAAGTTGCTGCAGATCAGGCAATTCACCATAAGGTGCACAAAATATACGAATATCAGATAGCCTTAACTGGCTAGATATATCCTTTACCCAGCCAAGCCCAAAACTTTCCCAAGCCGCAACATCAACACCCCGCTCTCCAAGAAGAGACCAAAGCGCCATCTCAACTGCCCCTGTATCAGAAGCAGGAACAATAGCTATACGATAATCAGAAGGAATCTCCAAAATTTCACGGGTTAAAGAGAGTGTCTCCATGAGCTTTGTCTTACCAGCTAAGGAGCGATGAGAGCGACCCAAAAGAGCACTACCTAAGAGCTTGTTGCTCCATCCTGGACGCTTTGCACAAGGACCTGAAGAAAAATTTGGGTTGCTTGGACGACAGACCGGTTCTTTAATCCTCATATTCCTATCCTTTTCCTATCCTTCCAGATAATGCGCTTCTCAGTTGCCCAAAAAGACTAATACGTAAATTCATAAAAAAGAACAAGGAGAAAAACGATCAATGGACGACACAAAGCCATAGATCAATATTTATGTTTGACGTATTAAGAGAGTAGGGGTATAAGTATCGCTATTGCTCAAGCAGTAAGCTCCATTACTGAGGTTTAACTAAAATGCAGTATATCAGCAACTTGGAGGGTATATACACACTGATAAAGTGTGATCTCCTGCCAAAGGAAAATTCGTAATGATCCGCTTTTTGCTTCATTGTGACCAAGCACATACATTTGACGCTTGGTTCCACAGCAATGACGATTATGAAATGCAATGTACAAAAAATCTTATCAACTGTCCGCTATGTTCTTCGACTGCAGTTGAGAAAATGCTGATGACACCAACCGTATCCACTTCACGCCGGCGGGACAAAAGAGAAGAGGGTCAAGTCGTTTTGAATCAATTAAGACAACTTTCCAAACAAGTTCGTGAAAATGCTGATTATGTGGGAAATCAATTTGCTGAAGAAGCCCGAAAAATCCATTTTTGCGAAATTGATCCGCGCGCTATATACGGTGAAGCCACAGCACAAGAAGTAACAGCACTCCTTCAGGATGGTATTGAAATTTTACCACTGCTCCCTTTACCAGAGGAGCAAAATTAGAATCTATATTTTGCAATGGCAAAAGGGCCGATGCAGTTTCTGCATCGGCTCCTTTTAAATTGTGATGTCCGACTAGAAATCCATGCCGCCCATACCGCCACCACCTGGCATAGCAGGAACTGGTGTGTCTTTTTTTGGCAATTCAGCAATCATCGCTTCCGTGGTCACTAACAAGCCAGCAACAGAAGCTGCATTTTGAAGAGCTGAGCGCACAACCTTAACGGGATCAACAATCCCAAATGCTATCAAATCGCCATATTCACCCGTTGCTGTATTGTAACCATAGCTATCATCATTCTTTTCAAGAATTTTTCCAACAACAATGGAAGCTTCATCCCCAGCATTAGCTGCAATCTGACGAGCAGGAGCCTGCAAAGCACGGCGTACAATATTGATCCCCGCTTCCTGATCAGGATTCGCACCTTTAAGAGTGACATTCACAGCAGCACGAAGCAATGCTGTCCCGCCACCCGGCACAATCCCTTCTTCAACAGCAGCACGAGTTGAGTTGAGTGCATCATCCACGCGGTCTTTACGTTCTTTAACTTCAACCTCCGTGGCACCACCAACACGAATAACAGCAACACCCCCAGCAAGTTTTGCCAAGCGTTCTTGAAGCTTCTCACGATCATAGTCTGATGTAGTTTCTTCAATCTGAGCTTTAATCTGACCAACACGAGCATCAATATCCGCCTTATTACCAGCGCCATCGACAATCGTTGTGTTCTCCTTGTTAATCGTGACTTTTTTAGCACGTCCGAGCATATCAAGTGTCACATTCTCAAGCTTAATGCCTAAATCTTCAGAAATAACCTGCCCTGAAGTAAGAACAGCTATATCTTCAAGCATAGCTTTACGGCGGTCACCAAATCCTGGAGCCTTCACAGCAGCAATTTTCAAACCACCACGTAACTTATTGACAACCAGTGTCGCTAGCGCTTCTCCTTCTACATCTTCAGCAATAATAAGAAGCGGCTTCCCTGACTGAACAATGGTTTCAAGAACAGGTAATAACGCCTGAAGATTCGAAAGTTTCTTTTCATGAATCAGAATGAAAGGATCATCAAGCTCAGATACCATTTTCTCAGCATTCGTTACGAAATAAGGCGAGAGGTATCCACGATCGAATTGCATCCCTTCAACAACTTCAAGCTCAGTTTCAGCTGTTTTTGCTTCCTCAACCGTAATGACACCTTCATTCCCTACTTTCTGCATGGCATCAGCAATCATCTTCCCGATTCCTGCCTCGCTGTTAGCCGAAATAGTACCAACTTGTGCAACCTCTTCAGAAGTTTTAATCTTCGTTGCCTTTTTCAAAAGCTCTTCAACGACTTCGTGAACAGCCATATCAATGCCGCGCTTGATATCCATAGGATTCATGCCAGCAGCTACAGCCTTTGCGCCCTCTTGAACTATTGAGTGAGCAAGAACGGTTGCAGTTGTAGTTCCATCCCCAGCAACATCGTTGGTCTTGGACGCAACCTCACGAAGCATCTGGGCTCCCATATTTTCAAACTTATCTTCAAGTTCAATTTCTTTTGCAACAGAAACACCATCCTTTGTAATACGCGGTGCACCAAAAGACTTTTCAATTACCACGTTACGACCCTTTGGACCCAGCGTAACCTTCACCGCATTAGCAAGAACATCGACACCACGCAGCATACGCTCACGGGCATCACGGCCAAATTTAACTTCCTTAGCAGCCATTTATCTTCTCCTTGGGAATATTCCCGAACTATAAAAATAACGGAATGACAATCGAATCAGCCTAGGATACCCATAATATCAGACTCCTTCATAATCAGCAGATCTTGACCGTCAATCTTGACTTCTGTACCAGACCATTTTCCGAATAAAACGCGATCACCTTCCTTGACATCGAGAGAAACAAATTTCCCGTTATCATCACGTGTACCCGTACCAACAGCGATCACTTCGCCTTCCTGTGGTTTTTCTTTAGCAGTATCAGGTATAATAATACCACCTGCAGTTTTCTCTTCAGATTCAACCCGACGAACGACAACGCGGTCGTGGAGCGGGCGGAAAGAGGTTTTAGCCATGGTTGAGACCCCTATTAATGATTAAACTCTCGTATTAGCACTCTATAACAGTGAGTGCTAACTTGCCTCAACAGATAAAAACGGTCATCCCTTTTGTCAAGAAAAAATAATAAAAAAAAAAGGGATTCTTCATGATGAATCTTGATCTTGACTTTCTTGAAAGAAAGAATTCTACACAGAATCCCTTTACATGAAACAATGAAAAAAAAGACAATGACCCGTATAACCCTCTCGTTTCTCGCTTTTTTCCTTACATCATCCATCATTCTAGCTGATAACTTTCCAAGTAGTGCCTCATACGAAGTTGGCTTCTCCCCCCATGGAAATTCTCTCAACCTCGTATTAAAGGGAATTGCGAAGGCACAGTCTTCAATCCTTATTGCTGCTTACTCTTTTACTAGCAAACCGATTGCATCCGCCTTATTAAAAGCTCACAAACGTGGTGTTCAGGTTGAGATTGTAGCTGATCAAAAAGAAAATAGGAAAGCATACAGTGCAGTATCTTTTATGGCAAACCAAGGAATTCCTGTACGTCTCAACAATCACTTTCAGATATTACACGATAAATTTATGATCATCGATGGCCAACATCTTGAAACAGGAAGTTTTAACTACACGGCAGCGGCAACCAATCGCAATGCAGAAAATGTATTATTACTCTTAAATGTAAAACCTTTAGCTGATCAATTTACTCATGAGTGGAAAATACTTTGGAACAGCGGTATAGACCTAAAAGCAGCCTACTAATTATAATTATTTTAGGCCTAGCCCTGCTTGCTGGATGCACTTCTATGCCCATCGAGGACAACATCGATGTTGATGAACATGATTGTCGTCTTTATGGATTTAAGCCTAAAACAAATGCTTTTGCTAACTGCCTCATGCAAATGGAGCTTGATCGTAGAGCAAATATGCGCCAACAAAATCAAGTAAACTTTGAAATGTTTGAAATGGGACGATGGTATTAAATTTGGCTCGTTTGCCGAGTTTCACGCATACATAGATAGACAATTAAAGAAATGGCAATCATGAAGGTTACATACCAATAAAAGCCAGACTCCCAGCCAGCCTTTTTGAAGCTCAGGGCTACATATTCGGCAGTTCCACCAAAAAACGTTGTAGCTAAGGCATGAGGGAATGCGACCCCAAGGGCTCGGGTATGAGATGGAAAGAGTTCTGCTTTCACCAGTGCATTAACTGATGTATAGCCAGTGACAATAATAAGTGCTGCCATCACCAAGAGTCCTGCAGTGAAAGAGTTATGTGTCTGTGCAAGCTTTGAGAAAATTGAATAAGTGAAAAGAACCCCTGCTGTACCAAAAGCGACCATAAGTGGTTTCCGTCCTATTTTATCAGAAAGTGCGCCAGCTATTGGTTGAAGACACATGAAAAGAAATAATGTAATAGCATTAATCTGACTTGCTCCTTCCCGGCTAAACCCGGATGTATTGACTAAAAACTTTTGCATGTAGATGGAATAGGTATAAAAAGCAAGTGTACCACCAGATGTCAGAAACATGGCTAATGCCGTTTCCTTTGGATAATGAGTTATGAGTGTCAAAATGCTAGACTTGTCTTTTTCTTGTCTCTCAAAGCTCTTTGTTTCAGAAATATTACGACGCAACCAGAACACTAAAATGGCAAGTATGGCACCAATAGCAAATGGAATCCGCCACCCCCAAGATTCAAGAGTCGATTGTTTCATAAATGTTTGCAAAACAATCAAAAGTACTATTGCTAACTGTTGCCCAAAAACCAAGGTAACACACTGAAATGACGAGAAAAAACCACGGTGTTTCTTCCCAACTATTTCAGATAAATAAGTTGCACTTGTTCCGTATTCACCTCCAACAGAAATACCTTGCATCATCCGCGCAATGACAAGAAAAAGAGGAGCCGCAATTCCAATCTGTTCATAGCCAGGAGAAAGTGCAATAATGAGGGAACCAAGGGACATAAGTGCAACAGACCAGGTAAGCGCAGCCTTCCGCCCCCTATGATCAGCATAGATACCCATAAGCCAAGCTCCTATCGGACGCATGACAAACCCAACGGCAAAAACAGCTGCTACATTCAGCAATTGTATCGTACGATTCCCATAAGGGAAAAAATGACGGGAGAAGTAAAGGCTAAAAGCTGCATAGACATACCAGTCAAACCACTCAATTAAATTACCAATAGATCCTCCCACAACGGATTTCAATCTATTGTTGGCAGTTGCCCTTAATATCATTTCCTCTCTCCTCCAATGATTCAAAGTGCAAGTCTTTCTTTAGTTAGAAGAAAAGACCAAGAGAAAAAATAGAGCATTAGCGGAGACGAGTAAACATAAATACGACATAGTTTAGGCTTTTTGATGATCAAAAGAGTACTCTTTACAAGAAAAAGCTTGACAGTTAAGTTATCCGCTTCTCTCTAGAGGAAAATTCCTCTCATTTAAGGATTTCATATATGAAATATATCAATTCGTTATTCTCACTTGTTTTAGTAATTAGTCTAACCGGAGCTTGTGTCAACGCAGCATATGCTGCAAATGCAGATTCCGTTGCCAAGCATGTCTCTAAACATGTCTATAAAAAAGCTGAAACAGCTTCAAAGAAGCTTTTGCATAAAGTTCATAAAAAGCAGAAGATCAGGCATTCGACTTCGAATCAAGAAGAAAAGAACTCTTCTTTTAAAAAGTAGAGCTCTGCAGAAATCTCCTTCCCCATTAGGGGAGGGGAGGGATCTTATCGCGGAAGAGCCTCAACCCCTCGGACTTCTGGAACAAAATTGCGCAAAAAATTTTCAATACCGTTTTTCAGAGTTGCTGTTGAAGAAGGACAACTCGCACACGCACCTCTCATTTTAAGATAAACAATGCCTCCTTCAAAACCTTGAAATGTAATATCACCGCCATCATGAGCCACAGCAGGACGGACTCGCGTTTCAATTAAAGACTTGATAAGCTCAACTAATTCAGTATCCTCAGGGCTAAAGAACTCTTGCTCATCAGATTGAAACCCTTTCAGTAGAATAGGTGTCCCTGACATAAGGTGCTCCAGAATCACATCAAGAACCAGAGGTCTTAAAGAGACCCAATCTCCTGCAGATTTACTAACAGCAATATAATTATAAGAAAAAAAAATACTCTGAATCCCAGGAAGAGCAAACAACTTGACAGCTAAAGGTGAACGACCAGCAGCACTTTCTACATCACGAAACTCTTCAGAAACATCAGAAATCACGCAACCCGGAAAAAATTTGAGTGTTGCTGGATTCGGAGTTTCCTCCGTCTGGATAAACATGGATGCCCCCTAAAAAAAAGCTATAGAATCTACTCATACTAAGAATGAAAACTTTCACAAGAAAAAAAGACATACCTTTAGCCTTGAAGAAACCCGACAATATCACGAACCTGCTTCATAGTTTTTTCTGCAATGGCTGATGCCCGTATAGCCCCTTCCTTTAATACACTATCAATATAGTCTGGATCCTGTTTAAGACGATGAAGCTCCAAAGCAACAGGAATCAATTTCTCAACGAGAAGATCAGCAAGAATCTGCTTAAAAATTGAAAAAGGTTTTCCACAAAACTCCATCAGAACGGTATTTTTATCTATATTGGCCAGCGCAGCGTATATTCCAACAAGATTATTAGCCTCTGGTCGATCTACAAGATCTGCTTCTGTATCTGGTAATGGCTTCGAATCAGTTTTCGCTTTACGTATTTTTCTTAAAAGAACATCTGGCGTATCGGAAATGTTAATACGGGAAAAATCGGATTTGTCAGATTTTGACATTTTTTTCCTACCATCCCGTAAAGACATCACACGCATAGAAATTTCTGGAATCAAAGGTTCTACCATTGGGAAAAAACCGGCAATGATATCATCACCAACGGACATATCGACACCAAGACCAAGAGAGGCAATGCGCCGAGAGTAATCCTTGTTGAACTTTTTTGCGATATCACGAGCTAGTTCAATATGCTGTTTCTGATCTTCACCGACCGGAACATGCGTTGCACGATAAACAAGAATATCAGCTGCCATCAAACTCGGATAAGCAAAAAGACCAAGTGAAGCTTTTTCACGCTCCTTCCCGGCTTTATCCTTAAACTGCGTCATCCTGTTCATCCAGCCAATCCGCGCAACGCAGTTAAAAATCCAAGCAAGCTCTGCATGCTGAAAAACACGGGATTGATTAAATATAGCATGCTTTCTAGCATCAATACCTACAGCCAGAAACATAGCCGCCGCTTCCCTGGTATATTCCATCAATTGTTGGGGAACAGGATTCACCGTGAGAGCGTGCATATCTACCACGCAATAAAAACACTCATAATCTTTCTGCAAGGTGACCCATCGCCTAAGAGCACCTAGATAATTGCCTAAGTGTAAAGTACCAGTCGGTTGCACACCAGAGAAAACAAGTGGTTTCAATTCGCTCATATAGTTTATCCTCTACATCGAGAGCTTCAAATATCAGGAAAAAATAAGCGGACACCTCTCGTCGTTAGAAAAACCATACCAAAATATACGGCAACCGCAAAAAAAATCATGAAAACAGTTGAAGCTATCTGTATAGCATGAGACGCCATAGCTGAAAGAGAATAGGAAAAACGATCTTCACAAACTAATAAGGCTACAGCCATAACAAAGGCACTCATCAGATATGCTAGCATCCGTTTTATCACTAAGATATCTCCTTTCCAATGACCGAGTCGAACTAAAGCTAGGAAGAGCAAAATAGCGTTACTCCAACCTGCAGAAATTTCGGCAATGACAATACCTTTTACTGAAAAATAAGGAAAGAGTGTCTTTGCTAATGCAATGTTGACGAAGACTGATATCATAGCAAAAATCATAGGGGTTGTTGTATCTTCTCTAGCAAAAAAACCAGGAATCAAAGTCTTTATCAAGACAAAAGCAGGCAAGCCTAACCCATAAAGAGCAAGTAAACTCGATACCTTTAGAGTGGATTGGGCATTGAATTGGCCGTGTTCCAATAAAATACGTACCATAGGGTTCGACATAACCAGCAAGGCTATAGAAGCTGGCAAAGATAACAAAAGAGAAAATTCAAAAGAACGATTTTGAATATCATGAGATTCTGTCCTGTTTCCACTGCGTAATGCACGTGAAAGCTCAGGCAAAAGAACCGTACCTACGGTAATCCCGACAACAGCCAGTGGTAACTGATACAGCCGATCGGCGTAAACAAGAGAAGAAATGGCACCAGCTTCTTCAGAAGCAATATTGGTATTAAGCAGCAAATTAATTTGAGTAATTCCTCCAGTGATTGCTGCTGGAAAGGCAAGAACACAAAGGCGCCGGACATTGACTGTCAAACGCGGGAACACTAGAGAAATTCTTATCCCTACGTTCCGGACTGCACTCCAAATAATAAACAATTGAATCAGTCCTGCAAGCATCACTCCCCATGCTAAAGCAAGACCGGTATGCCACACGTCAAGTTTTGTTAGCCAGGCATAAGCGAGAACAGCAATGAGAATAACATTTAAAAAAACAGGTGCAATAGCAGCGGCAAAATAGTGACGCAGCGCGTTGAGCATACCTCCCATCATAGCTGCGAACGACATACAAGGCAGATAAGGAAACATAATGGCTGCAAGTCTTACTGTTGCTTCAAATTTACTCATATCTTTCACAAAACCCGGAGCAATCACATAAGAAACCAGAAAAGGCATGGAAAGTTCCATAATCAGTGTTAAAAACAAAAGAATAGAAAACAATACACTAAATACTTCTTCAGAAAATTGCCGCGCACTTTTAATATCTTCTTGAAGATGTCCAGAAAAAAGCGGAACAAAAGCTGCATTCAAAGCCCCTTCTGCAAAAAGGCGACGAAAGGTATTCGGAAAGCGAAAAGCAACCTGAAACACATCCGCAACGGGACCGGTGCCGAGAGCGGTTGCCATTAGCATTTCACGAAGGAAGCCAAAAATCCTGCTCATGATGGTTCCTAAAGCTACAGTTGTAAATTTTTTTACTAAACTCATCGTTCCATAATTACCCTTCAGAATACTGCATAACAAAGCGTTAGAAGTGTCTTCCTCTTTTGATTCCGATTTCTAATCTTACGATTCTCCAAATCCGTGACATAAAAACTATCACAAACCTTTTAACAAAAAATACGAATGTTCAGCGAAAGATTATAAATCACTGCAGTCATCTCCGAGAAAAGTACAGACCGGTCAAGCCCTGATCAATTCTGATCTGTGGAGTATATTCAAAAGCCGTCATTTGCCGTTTTTTGCAGCTATCCCACGCAAGGAAACTCCTCCGCTTCAAGCCTTCTCAAGGATAGCTCGCCTGCGGTTTGTCATCTTCATCATCAACTTACGGCTTTTTCGAAAAGTATCAAGGGCACGCCCATCAGTCATAGTACACGGCTATGATTCGGATGATCAGGTGCTCAAACAGTGATTGACGGAACACCATCACACTCACACTCGATAAGTCTGCTCATAATTGACAGTCTTTTTCGGCAACGAAAAGAGCATGCCTTCATTTTTTGCAGAAACAGTCAACCAGTAACAGTGTAACATGCAAGGGAATTCTTCCGCAAACGATCATATCAGCCATAAACACTCTCCGCAAAGCGCTTTTTAGCAATATCGAGTAGAATAAGAGAGCTTTAAAAAACTCCCACCCAGAAAACGCTATGTTTCATAAGAGAGACTCCGCAGGAATTGCGCCTTCCAAGCATTCCAAACTCCTTGGCAAACTTAGATCGCAAGCAACAATTTCAAGCGTTCTCAATATTGGACAACCTTGGAACAATCCGCGATTCTTCTCGAATCCTTCAGATCACGTGATGGGGCCATAGTCAAATGTTAGCGCACAAGCCAGCAAACTGTCGCTACCAAGCAATCCTCCAACAATGGAATGATCTTCAGGTCTTCCCTTGGCAATCTCGTGTAGAAAAGTAGCAACATCTAGCACCCTCCGGCTTGTATACTTGTAACTTGTATAAAGGAGAGAATCGGCCAAAGGATGCTGAAAAGCTGTTTCTTTTCTTGCAAATATACTCAATACAGCATGTTCGTCAACCGTGTCGTGGTTTAAATTGCATCATTGCAACAATTCTTCCAAAATCAGGAATCAATGTTCCTAAGACTCCAGATTCGTTCTTCTTAAAATTTCTGACGGAGACCGCTGTGATGTCAGGATCTCAATAAAAAGCGCTTTAGCGGTTTTATCTTAACGCATGAGCGAACGAGCTGCTGCATGGCATACGGATGAAAAGCGAGCTCATATCGATCGGCAAGATGAAACATACGAATCAGATTCACCGGATCCTTTTCAAAAAAACTTATTTCCTATCATGTGATGATGATCGATAAAAAAAATCTTCCAGTATCTATAAAATCTCTTTTTCAAAATTGTTGGGAGTCCAATCCCTTATGGGCCTCCTCAAAAGCTTATAGAACCATACGCGTCAAATCTCCCATCTCCCTTTAGCAACAAAACAATAGTGTTTCATCAAGCGTTCAACATCTTTCATCCCAGCGGTGGGCAGGGCAATATCACGTGAAAGTCTTTCCTGTGCTTTTCCTCAAAGGAAAGGCACAACGCACGGCCCAAAGAAAATCGTCTACTTTTGATACGAGCTTCCTTACGTGAAAGGACACCCAATTTTAAGATAACGTGTTTCCCCTATTTTTTTGATACCGCTCGACCTCGCGCTAATGAAATCAGCCGCAGTTCCCTTAATAATTTCACGATCAAACCTTCTCATTCATTTATGAAAAAAATAGCGTAGTCCTGTGATAAAACGTGCGTAGAGCTGTCCGCACAGTCATGTCATCACGAGATGGGGACATGAGATCAATCTCACAGGCGCAGACCACGGCCATAACCACCTGCAGCAACAACCATGCGGATAAATCGTTAAACAGGAAATACGATGAGCGCACACGGTTCCGGCTCCACATTGTTTCACAAACTCTACGCCCCAATTTCAATGTATTTTTTAATCCAACAAGAATAGCATGACGTGTCCACCCAACATTGTTGATCCGTTCTTTCATCATATGATAAAGGGCAGTATCATTGATGATTCTATGTATTTTAAAATTTTCCATAATAGGGAAGAGTATCATAACCATTATAGTCTTATTAAGATTTTTCACGTGTTCATATGTATGGTGGAACGATGAGGCAGCCTAATCATCTTGCTGATCTGTATGATCAATATGATATTTTTTTTTGCGATATCTGGGGTGTTTTACACAATGGCATCTCTGTTTACCCATCGGCTATTTCTGCCTTAGAAAAAGCCAGAAAAGCAGGGAAGTTTGTTTTCCTTCTTACCAATTCCCCACAGTTGAGAGAAGCACTCTTGTCTCAATTCAGAATTGTAGGTCTGCCTCCTTCCTGTTATGATGGCATTGTAACATCAGGAGATATTACACAGACTCTCATAAAAAAAGGAGCACGGCGTATTTACCATCTTGGCCCAAAACACGATTCAGCAATGTACAAAAATCTTGATGTTCAATTAGTTGAGGAATTTAAAGCATCCATCATTCTCTGCACAGGGCTCTGTGATGATGACAAGGAACAACCGGATGATTACAAAGATCTGCTCTGTAGGTTACGTACACGTAACTTACCATTCATTTGTGCTAATCCAGATATTTTTGTACACCGTGGAGAAAAAAAAATATGGTGTGCTGGGGCCTTAGCTCGTATCTATAGTGATCTTGGTGGAAATGTCTTAATTCCAGGAAAACCTCACTGTCTTATTTATGATAGCGTTGTAACCATGGCTGAACAGCTGACAGAAAAACCTATTGATAAATCACGTGTACTCGCCATAGGCGACAGTGTCTTAACCGATATCAAAGGGGCTGTTTCCTATGGGATTGATACCCTTTTCATTGCTTCAGGTATTCATCTCTATGAATATACAATAGATGGAGTTATTATAAGAAAAAAGCTTAATACTTTTTTTGAACGCTTTAGGATCCAGCCGGCGGCTTTTATGATGAAGCTTAGCTAAGTTTGGCTAAGTACTAAATGAAAAAAACTGTTCTACGTCTTGTTCATCCATTTCTTATACACAAAGACCTTCAAGGGGCTTTTGTTGCCATTGGCAACTTTGACGGTGTCCACCGAGGACATCAATCTGTGTTACAGTACACACTGGATCAAGCAAAAAAAAATAGAAAACCGGCCATCGTCCTTACTTTTGAGCCGCACCCGCGCACTTGGTTTAAGCCAGACAGTCCAGTGGACCGCTTGACACCTCCTCCAGAAAAAGCAACCATATTTCACTTTATGGGATTTGATGCTGTGATTGAAAAATCATTTACAGATACACTTGCATTCTGTACAGCACAATCTTTTGTAAAGGACATTCTCCGCGACAGTCTAGCTGTCAGCGGTGTCGTCACAGGGAATAATTTTCACTTTGGTTATCAACGGCAAGGAAGCCCGAAATTCCTGAAAGAAGCCGGAGAAAAATTAGGATTCTGCGTTAGCATTATCAACTCTTTTCAAGATCTCGGAGAGATTATATCCTCCAGCCGTATTCGTACTTTGCTCACACAAGGGTCGGTTCAAGAAGCGGCTCAATTACTGGGATATCGGTATCGAGTCTCAGAAACAGTGATTCATGGTTCTGCATTAGGACGCACACTTGGTTTTCCTACAGCGAACATGTCGCTCCCATCACAAACAAGCTTAGCTTTAGGCATTTATGCCGTTCGCTTTTGTTGTGAAAATGGAAAAATCTACGATGGTGTAGCGAGTTTCGGCTGCCGTCCAACCGTAGATGTTGTTTCTAAACCACTTCTTGAAACCTACGTATTTGACTTTCACGAAGATATCTATGGAAAGACTTGTTCTGTCTCTTTTTTTTCCTTTATCAGAAAGGAAAAAAAATTCCCTAGTCTTCAGGCTCTGATTGCACAAATGCATCAGGATGAAAAAAAAGCACGGATCCTCCTAGCGGCTGTTCAACCCCTTTCCTTGCTTGATCATCATTTGACTTTCAACACTTCTTGATTAAGACCTCAGCTATCTCAAAACATGAAGAAAACGTTCGACACTCCTTTGAATCCCGTACTCAAGAGCATCTGCAACGAATCCATGACCAACAGATACTTCTGAAAGATAAGGAATCCTTTTAAGAAGGAGTGGCAAGTTCGCAACAGTCAAATCATGACCAGCATTCACCAGAACTCCAAGAGAATGAGCAACCTCCGCTGCCCTTACAAGCTTTTCAAGTTCCACACTCCGCTTTTGCTCATCATTTGCTGCACCGTAAAGACCGGTATAAAACTCAACACGATCAGCGCCAAGATCATGTGCAATTTCCAAACCACACGAATCAGGATTACTAAAAAGTGAAACACGCGTTTTATTCTTTTTCAACAGACTCATCACAGAATCCAGAAATTCAGCATTGTTTTCAAAATCCCACCCATGATCCGAAGTTGACTGAGCCGGACTATCTGGTACCAAAGTCACCTGATCGGCTCTATTCTTTTCAACAAGATCTAGAAAATTTTCTGTTGGATATCCCTCAATATTCAATTCGCAAGCCGGGAAGGAATCGTCGAGCAACTCACGAATATCAGCTAAATCCGAAAAACGTATATGGCGCTGATCTGGACGAGGATGAACAGTAATCCCTGCTGCTCCCGCATTCAGGGCAAGACGCCCCAGATGAATTAATTCAGGCCGAGACGCATTTCTTCGGTTACGCAAGAACGCAATCGCATTGAGGTTGACTGATAGCATGACTGACATGAAATGCGCCTTTCTACTATACGATCAATATTGAAAAAAAGGTTCTTCTAATTAATTATAAGAGAATTCATCAACCCTGGCTCCCCGGGCCGGATTCGAACCAGCGACCAACCGGTTAACAGCCGGTTGCTCTACCACTGAGCTACCGGGGAACAAGATACACCTTGTAGCAAATGCAAAATAGATTTAGCAAGAGAGCTTTGATGAAAAAATCAATGAATTCACAAAACTCTTGAAAAGGACATACTGTGGATAAAAAACATACAATTAGAATTTTAGGAAAGAAAGTATCTTTGCCTCGTTCTTTATTTGTACGCCGATTCGTTGGATTTGCTTTTATCATTGGTGGAATCTTAGGCTTCTTACCCGTTCTCGGGTTCTGGATGTTGCCGGTCGGTCTTATTATTTTATCTCGTGATTCTCCCAGAATTCGGCGATTCCGCCGGAAAATAGAAATCAAAGTGCTGCGTCTTCGCAAGAAAAAAAAGAAGCTCACCATTCAGATCACTTGACCTTGCTGTTCCCTTCCCTTATTGACCCCTACTAATGGCCTCGTGGCAGAATGGTGACGCAGAGGACTGCAAATCCTTAAATCCCGGTTCGATTCCGGGCGAGGCCTCCATTATCGTCTCTCTGAGCCGAAGAGTCATTCAATTCATATAATGAAGTTTGACAGAATCTGATCGTCTGTAATATCGCGATAAATCCAACCGGCTTTCGTCAAACGTTCGTGTAACTGTATAAAATTATCCCGGTGTTTTGTTTCAATCGCAATTAAAACGGAACCGAAATTCCGGGCAGACTTCTTCAAGTATTCAAAACGAGCAACATCATCTTGTTGTCCGAGCAAATCAAGAAAATTACGTAAAGCACCAGGCCGTTGAGGAAAGCGGAAAATATAATATTTTTTCAATCCTTCAAAGTGTAAGGCACGTTCCTTAACTTCTGGTAGACGCTCAAAATCAAAATTCCCGCCTGAGAGAACAAGGACAATTCGCTTATTCCTTAGATTCTTAGGGTCAAGAGTTTTCAAGGCATCAACTGATAATGCTCCGGCGGGTTCAAGCACAATCCCCTCAATATTCAGCATTTCAGTCATGGTTGCACACAAGCGATTTTCAGGAATAAGGATAACATCCTCAGGAGGATGTCCTTTTAAAATCTCAAAATTAGATGCACCAATCTGAGCAACAGCTGCACCATCGACAAATGTACTCATACTGGTGAGTCTCACACGTCGCTGTTCGTTTAAACTGGCATAAAGACTCGGAGCTCCTTGGGGTTCAGCAAAGCGTATCCGTGTCTTCCAGCCTTTCTCCTTGAGAAACCAGGTGATTCCACTAGCAAGACCTCCGCCACCGACTGGAACAATAATCAAATCAGGAAAGTCAGGCTGATTCCACTGGCTCGCAATTTCATGAATCACACCAGCCTGACCGACAATGATACGCTGATCATCAAAAGGAGGCGCCATAATGCCTCCTCCTTTGTCCACAAAACTCTGCGCCGTTGCATAACATTGATCAAATGTATCACCAATTAATCGTATATCGACATATTCTTCACCGAAAGCACGTGTTTTATCAATCTTTTGCTGTGGAGTAGTAATAGGCATAAAAATAACAGCTCTCCGTCCAAAGTAGCGACATACAAAAGCAAGCCCTTGAGCATGATTCCCAGCTGAAGCACAAACAAACGCATAATCAGATGTGTTGTTCTTCAGCATATTAGAAACAAAGTTAAAAGCACCACGAATCTTGTATGATCGGACAGGAGTAAGATCTTCACGTTTAAGATAAATTTCCGTATCATATTTTTGGGAAAGAAATTCATTTTTCTGCAAAGGTGTTTCAGGGAATATATCCCGCAGCGCTTGCACGGCCTCTGCAACATTATCAACGAACTTTATCATCAACCCGCAGTTCCATTTAAAAAAGACTTAAACGCTTTCCTCAGAAATGAGGTTTTTCAAACAAAAAGCATTTAAAGAAATGCTTAGACACAAAAAGCGCCATGGATTAAGAAAACTTCCTTCCCTTAGCAAAGCTTTGAGTCGCTTAAAAAGTCTCACGATCAAGCATCGGTCCCGCCTATCGTCATGTTATTCAGACGCAAATGCGGCTGACCAACACCAACTGGAAGATTTTGACCAGCTTTTCCACACATACCAATACCATCATCAAGCTTAAGATCATTGCCTATCATTGTAATACGGTGCATGGCCTCCGGTCCATTTCCGATAAGAGTTGCCCCTTTTATTGGCATGCCAACTTTTCCATTTTCAATCCGATAGGCTTCCGTGCATTCAAAAACAAACTGACCGGATGTAATATCAACCTGCCCCCCACCAAATGAAACACAGTAAATCCCTTCCTTAACAGAAGCGATAATTTCTTCTGGGCTTTGATCCCCAGCCAACATCATCGTATTGGTCATACGCGGCATAGGAGGAAATACATATGATTCACGTCGTCCATTACCTGTTGGGTTCATATTCATCAAACGAGCGTTCAATCTATCCTGCATATAAGCGACAAGCTTACCGTTTTCTATCAAAACATTCCGAGCAGAGGATGTGCCCTCATCATCAATGTTCAGCGAACCACGTCGTTCAGAAATAGTCCCGTCATCAATCACGGTCACACCCTTTGCAGCAACAAACTGACCTATCAGATCCGTAAAAGCAGACGTCTTTTTACGATTAAAATCCCCTTCTAACCCGTGACCTACAGCTTCATGGAGCATAATCCCCGGCCACCCATTTGCTAAAACGATATCAAAAGTGCCAGCAGGAGATTCCCTAGCTTCTAAATTCACAAGAGCTTGCCGCAACGCTTCATTCGCCGCGTATTTCCAATTCTCTTCCGTGAGGAAACTCTCAAAGTCTTTACGACCACCAAAACCGTAAAATCCATTTTCCAGACGTCTCCCTTGACCAGCGACAACAGATATTCCAAGACGGACCATTGGTCTCCTATCATGGACACAATGTCCATCTCTCAACAAGATTTCAATCTTCTGGAAAGAAGCCGACAGAGAGATGGTCACTTGGTGAACTTTTTCATCTTTTGCTCGCAAATAAGCATCCATTTTCTGTAATAACGCTACCTTCTCTTCAAATAAAGGGTAAATCAATGGACTCGTTTCAGCATACAGACAATGATTCTGGCTTTTTATCTCTGGTGTTGCATCACAAACTTTATACCCTTTGATGACTGCTGATGCAGAAGCACTTGCCCTTTTTAAGGCAGAACGAGAGAACTCACTTGCATGAGCATAGCCCGTTGATTCACCAGAAACAACACGCAATCCAAACCCAGCATCCTGATTGAACCCTCCTGTACTTAAGCGTCCGTTATCAAAAATCAGCGACTCGCTTTCGCGATATTCCAAATACAGTTCCCCATCATCGGCCCCCATAAGAGCATCTCTGACTATGTCTTCCACCGTTCCTGATGAAATATCAAATTTGTCCATCATTGCGTCCATATCATTTATCCTCTCATTATCCACTCGGATCTCTGCTCCTACCCTTATTTCGGCCTCATACATAAAAAGCCTTATCTTTTAAAGCAAGAGTTCTCGAACGTCTTCACAAAGATCTCAAGCAAGTTTGTCTCTTCGAGAGCCGTTCAGTTGTAGTGACAAACGGACACGCGCCACACCTAATTATGATTTGCCCTGTATGAATTTTCTGATAGTATTTCAGCGTACTTCATATTTTCTAAAAGGAAAGCCGCGGAGTGATAACACTCCTATCCCAAATATCAACAGTGCACAGAGAAGACAGGACCTGAATGACGAACGAAAAGGGCCACCGGCTGACAGCCTGCATCAATGATTATATTCAGCTGCTGAAGCCAAGGGTGATCTCACTGGTTCTCTTAACTGCTTGTGTCGGTCTGATCAGAGCTCCTGTCCATATGAATCCTCTATTAGCGGCACTCGCTCTTCTTTGTATCGCTTTGGGAGGAGGAGGCGCGAGCGCACTCAATATGTGGTATGATTCTGATATTGATACACTCATGAAGCGGACTCGCTCACGGCCAATTCCTATCGGATCAATTACACGTAAGCAATGTTTCAATTTCGGAATGACCTTATCCGTTCTTTCTGTTTTCATTCTGGGAAGCTTCACTAACTGGCTTGCAGCAGCCTTTCTTGCTTTCACTATTTTTTTCTATCTTGTCATCTATACCATCTTTCTAAAACGGACAACACCGCACAATGTTGTTATTGGAGGAGCCGCGGGTGCTTTTCCACCCATAATAGGCTGGACAGCTGCAACGGGAACGGTCAGCCTTGAAAGTATCATTCTTTTTCTCATCATCTTTTTATGGACACCACCACACTCCTGGGCGTTATCATTGTTGATGAAAAAAGACTATGAAGCGGCTTGTATCCCTATGATGCCAAATGTATATGGGCACAAATCCACTGTAACCCAGATATTCTTCTATTCTCTTTTTATGGTCTTAAGCAGTCTCTTCCCCTACCTAATAGGATTCGCGGGGGCTGCATATGGTTTTATATCCTCTGCTTTAGGAATAATCTTTATGAGATATGCCTGGAAATTACGACGTGCGCAACATTATGAGGAAAGGATTGTTTCTGCAAAAAAACTATTTTTCTTTTCTATTTTCTATCTCAGCATACTTTTTGCCGTATTATTAGTAGAAATATCAGTCAGACGCATACGACATTCCATTGTCTAGATACGGAGTAAACATGCATGGCTGCAAAATTACCATTGACAATTCGTCTTTGCAGACCAAGAGGATTTTGTGCGGGTGTAGACCGTTCTATTCAAATAGTTGTTGCCGCTCTGAAAAAATATGGATCACCAGTCTATGTACGTCATCAAATTGTTCATAACCGTTACGTCGTACAAGGGCTTATCGCTCGTGGAGCCGTGTTTATTGAAGAATTAATAGAAATTCCTCATGATAAAAAAGATAGACCCGTTATTTTTTCTGCTCATGGCGTCCCTCGCACCGTCATGGAGGATGCAAAAAACAAAAAATTATTCTATATTGACGCTACCTGTCCACTTGTCTCAAAGATTCATAAACAAGCCATTCGTCATTTTCGCAAAGAACGCCACGTCATCCTGATAGGCCATTCTGGACATCCCGAGGTGATCGGAACCATGGGGCAGCTGAGTTCAGAAAACATCACTTTAATTGAAACCATTGAAGATGCTCTCAGCTATCATCCACAGGATCCATCACGATTAGGTTTCGTTACTCAAACAACGCTTTCTCTTGAAGACACAAAGAGTATCCTCCATATTTTGAAAAAGCGTTTTCCCTTCATCAAAGCACCCGCGACAGAATCCATTTGTTATGCGACAACAAACAGACAAAACGTCGTTAAAGCAGCAGCGCCAGGAAGCGATCTTTTTTTGATTGTAGGAGCCTCGAACTCTTCTAACTCTTGCCGTCTGGTCGAGGTCGCTCAAAGAGCAGGAGCCAGCTGTGCCTTTCTCATTCAATCTCCAGATGAAATTAACTGGAGGAATCTCGGCCCTCTCAGAACTGTTGGTTTATCAGCAGGAGCTTCAGCACCTGAAATCATTGTTTCAGACATTATTCAAGCTTTTATCCAACGTTATAATGTTTCCATTGAATTACAAGAAACCGTTGAGGAACATCAAAGGTTTCCTATTCATAGAGAGCTGAGCGATGTCATTCTTAACAAGACAGAGATGGCCTTTGTGCATGGGCATGAGGAGCACAATCTTTAATGGCAGTTTATACAGATATCAAGTCAAATGAGCTTGAAGCGTTTCTTACTCATTATAATCTTGCTCCTCTCTTCTTATATGAAGGGATTACCGAAGGTGTTGAAAACTCAAATTTTCTGCTGCAGACTCAGGCTGGCCCTTACATTCTTACTCTTTATGAAAAACGGGTTCGGAAGGATGACTTGCCATTTTTTCTCGGCTTGATGCAGTTTTTAGCTAACAAAGGTATTTCTTGTCCACAACCAGTTCAACGTCGGGACGGGACACTGATCGGGAGTTTGGCAAATCGTCCAGCTGCTCTTTTTAGCTTTCTTAATGGCATATGGACACGCAAGCCTTCTATACCACATTGTCAAGCTGTGGGTCGCGCGCTTGCAAAACTGCATCTTGTCGGTCGTGATTTTTCAATGAAAAGAAAAAATCCCCTCTCTGTTTTAGGATGGCGACCCTTATGGGAAGCATGTAGAATCAAAGCCAAGAGATTTCCATCTCATGTTTTAGTCGAGATCGATGCAGAGCTTGACTTCCTTGAAAAGAAGTGGCCCGATCACCTTCCAACAGGCGTTATCCATGCTGATCTGTTCCCTGACAATGTTTTTTTTCTGAAAACACAGCTTTCCGGTTTAATTGATTTTTATTTTGCTTGCAATGATGCCTTCGCTTATGATTTAGCCATTTGTCTTAATGCTTGG
>QEND01000003.1 GCA_003331105.1 Candidatus Tokpelaia sp. JSC161
ATACTATCTTCGCTAAAATTAATAATCACTCTTTTTCAAAGAATCAAGAGTTGGTGTTGCTGCAATATTATAACCAGCATCAACATAATGGATTTCACCTGTTACACCAGATGACATCTCAGATAAAAGATAAAGTGCAGATCGACCAATTTCATAAATATCCACTGTCCGCCGCAATGGAGCATTATTGCTCTGATAAGCAAAAATTGCCCTAGCAGAACCAATACAGCTCCCAGCAAGCGTACGAACTGGACCAGCAGAGATAGCATTAATACGGATATTCTGTCTTCCACAATCGTAGGCAAGATAACGTACCATCGATTCCAATGCTGCTTTAGCAATACCCATAATATTATAATTCGGAACTACCCGCATAGATGCACCATAAGTCAAAGTTAGAATAGTACCACCATGCGGCATTAGTAATTGTGCTCTTTGAACCACTTCAGTAAGAGAGTAAGCAGAAATCAGCATAGTTCTACTAAAATTATCACGTGTTGTTACATCAACATACCTGCCTTTTAGCTCAGATCGATCTGAAAAACCAATAGCATGAACAACAAAATCAAGTCTTCCCCATTCTTTAGTGAGCGTTTTAAAAACTGCATCAACTGTTTCAATATCTTCTACATCACAGGGTAACAGCAACTTTGCACCTAATCGTCTAGCAAGCGGGTTGACTCTTTTGCAAAAAGACTCCCCTTGATAAGTGAAAGCAAGCTCTGCACCTGCTTCTGCTAATCTACTTGCAATTCCCCAAGCAATAGAATGATCATTTGCAACCCCCATGATGAGGCCACGCTTGCCATCCATCAAACCGTTCATATAAATCTCCGTTCACCCTCAGCTTATCGAAACAGGCTAATCTACTCTTTACGAAAAACTAAAGTCGCATTTGTACCACCAAAACCAAAAGTATTAGACAAAGCCGTAGTTAATTTTACTTTATCAAGTCGTTGACGCACAATAGGCATATCTGCAAAAACCGGATCTATTTCTTCAATGTTAGAACTTTCACATATAAAATCATTCTGCATCATAAGAATCGTATAAATCGCCTCATGCACCCCAGCCGCACCAAGTGAATGCCCTGTTAATGATTTTGTTGCTGAAATTGGTGGACACTCCCTTGTCCCTAAAATACGGCGTATTGCATCTATCTCTAAAGGATCCCCTACAATCGTCGATGTTGCATGTGGATTAATATAATCAATTCTTTCTTCTTTCATCTCAGAAAGCGCTATCCGCATACAACGCTCAGCTCCCTCCCCAGAAGGAGCAACCATATCATAACCATCCGAGGTAGCACCATAACCAATGACTTCTGCATAAATTTTAGCACCACGGACCTTAGCAATTTCTAAAGCTTCCAGAACAAGAACACCCGCCCCACCTGAAATCACAAAACCATCCCTATGAAGATCATAGGCACGAGAAGCTTTTCCCGGTATACTGTTATATTTACAAGACATGGCACCCATAGCATCAAAAAGACTAGATAAAGTCCAATCAACATCCTCACACCCACCTGAAAACATACGGTCCTGCCTGCCATAACGAATCATTTCATAGGCATTCCCAATGCAATGATTCGATGTAGCACAAGCCGATGAAATAGAATAATTCATACCCTTAATTTTAAAAAAAGTTGCAAGAGTGGCAGAAGCAGTTGAAGACATTGCTTTAGGGACAACAAAAGGACCAATCCGTTTTGGTCCATTTTTTTCTCTTGTGATATCTGCTGCTTCTACAATAGCACGGGTGGAAGGCCCGCCAGATCCCATAATAATACCTGTCGATTCATTAGAAATCTCTCCAGCTTCAAGACCAGAATCAGTAATAGCCTGCTCCATAGCAATATGATTCCATGCAGTTCCACGACCATGAAATCGCAAAGAACGCCTATCAACCAATGCATCAATATCCACATCTGGCATACCATAGACTTGACTACGAAATCCCATGTTGGCATACTCCGCAGCATGTGAAATTCCTGATTTTCCTTCCTTTAAAGAAAGAAGCACTTCCTCTAAATTTTTTCCAATTGAAGAAACGATACCCATCCCGGTCACAACAACCCGACGCATAAATCTCTCCTTAATTAAAATGCATCAATTTTTTCTAATTTTTCTGAAAGCAAAAAAGACCAACTCTTAAATCACTTGCAGTATAAATTATATCTCCATCAGCTTTCATCCAGCCATCTGCAATTCCTAATGTTAAACGGCCTCGCAGAATACGCTTAAAATCAATACCGTACTGAATCAGTTTTGTTTTTGGTGTGACCATACCACTAAACTTAATACTCCCAGTTGAAATAGCACGTCCTCTACCAGGAAACCCAAGCCATCCTAGAAAAAATCCTGTTAATTGCCATAAAGCATCGAGACCAAGACAGCCAGGCATGACTGGATCCCCTAAAAAATGACAAGAAAAAAACCAAAGATCAGGATTAATATCAAAATCGGCTTGAACGAGCCCCTTACAGTATTTGCCAGACACCTCATCTATCTTTGTGATACGATCAAACATCAACATCGGAGGTCCAGGAAGCTGTGCATTCCCTTGACCAAACATCTCTCCACGTACACAGGAAAGCAAATCTTCATAAGTGTAGCTTGATTTTTTTTGAGCCATTATCACTCCATTGTATCCTTATGTCCATCTCAAGTTTAACACAGTCCACTGATCTAAGTAAAACATTTTATCTTCTAAATTCTCTTCTCAAAAAAAGCATTTATCATTTTGCAAAGCAGCTATGCAAAGTTTGCGCTCCTCATTTTCATAAAAAAAATTTATTTAAGCATTAAAAATCATAAGGCCAAGTATTATGAATATAATTCGTTCTTTTAAAAAATGGCGTCGTTATCGTTTTACAATTAACGAACTCAGCAAATTGTCCTCACATGAATTATATGATTTAGGAATTTGCCGTTCTGAGATCCCCCTAGTCGCACGCAAAGCATGCAGCCGCTAAAGAATAAAATCATCATAACCGGTATTCAATTGTACACTTTAAACTTGTTTTTCAAAACGAAAAAAAGGATTTTTATAGTTTAAGGAGAATTGTATATGACCTATGTTATAACTGATAATTGTATCGGCTGCAAATATACTGATTGCGTAGAAGTTTGCCCTGTCGATTGTTTCTATGAAGGCGAAAATATGCTTGTCATTCATCCAGATGAATGCATCGATTGTGGAGTCTGTGAACCAGAGTGTCCAGCAGAAGCCATTAAACCTGATACAGACCCTGGTCTTGAAAAATGGCTTACACTCAACGCTGAGTATTCACTTAAATGGCCTAATATTAGCATAAAAACATCTCCTTTACCTCAAGCAGAAACAATGGATGGCATAAATTCTAAATTAGAAAAATACTTTTCTAAAAATCCGGGAAAGGGAGACGTCAGAGAGCCATAGCCTTCATCAAGTTGATTCTAATCACAAATTATGTTACCTTATCCGTAACATATGGGTTTCTCGTTTACATAAACATTCCTATCAGCCCTCGAGATTCCAAAAAAAAGTGAGAAAAAATATGGGATCCCAACAAAAAAAAATAGCAAATCACCATGGCTTCAAAGAAGGTGAATCTATCGTTTATCCAGCACATGGTGTTGGTCAAATTATGAGTATTGAAGAGCAAGAAGTAGCTGGAGAAAAGCTTGAGTTATTTATCATTCATTTTGAAAAAGATAAAATGCATGTAAAAGTCCCTGTTAAAAAAGCACTTTCAATTGGTATGCGCAAACTATCAGAAATTGACTTTGTAAATCGTGCTCTTAAAGTCCTCCAAGGAAAAGCACGCATAAAAAGAACAATGTGGTCACGCCGTGCACAAGAATATGATGCTAAAATTAACTCAGGACATTTAATTGCTATTTCAGAGGTGATTCGTGATCTTTATCGAACGGAAGACCAACAAGAACAATCCTATTCTGAACGACAGCTCTATGAAGCTGCACTCACCCGCATGGCTCGAGAAATAGCAGCTGTTAATAAACTCTCTGAAACAGAATCTATCCGTTTAATTGAAAGAAATTTAAATCAAAATTCTAACAAGATCCTGAAAACAGAGACTTTAACTGTATCTAACAAAGCAGAAGCTGCCTAAATAAATGAATCATTATCTTGAAAAATCTTTTTTCTAAAGCAATTCTCAAAAACGTCATTTCAAATAATGACGTTATAAACGTAGAGAATTGCTTACTCACCAAATATTGTATTTTAGTTCCAGTATCAAATAAAAAATAAGCTTGCAAGCTGAAAAACCCATGTGTAGGATTTTTTATGGGTAGGGTAACTACAGAACCTATGAGATATCCTCTTGTCCGGTATATGGTATATTTGCGGTTGCCAGGGGTAAGGACAACCCAGCAGCCAACCATACACTACTCCTATCTTCTACAACTTACTATCAGAAAGCGCTTTTGTGCGCGGATATAACTAATGAAGAGTGTAAAATAATGAATATTTCGGTTTCACCCAAACATATTCAAAAAGGCATGCAAACCGCTGCAAAAAAATACAGACCTTATCCTATTCTTCACTTCAACAATCGGGAATGGCCTAACCAGCGGATCAAAACAGCCCCAGTCTGGTGTTCGGTTGATCTACGTGATGGCAACCAAGCCTTAATTAATCCAATGGGACAAGATCGTAAAGAACGTATGTTTCGCTTACTGATTGAGATGGGATTTCCTGAAATAGAAATTGGCTTTCCTTCTGCTTCCCAAACAGATTTTGATTTTACCCGGTGGTGTATCGAAAAGAGTCACCTTCCAGAGTATGTCAGCATACAAGTTCTTGTACAATCTCGAGCAGATCTGATTACTCGTACATTCAGAGCACTTGAAGGTGCTAAGCATCCAATTATTCACTTCTATAATTCTATTAGTGAATTACAACGTAGAGTTGTTTTTAAAAAAGATGTTATAGGGATTAAAAAAATTGCAACTGATGCCGCTAAAATGATTAGCGACATAGCAGCTCAAGCTGGCGGCGATTACCGATTTGAGTATTCGCCAGAAAGTTTTACCGGAAGTGAGCTTGAGGTCGCTCTAGAAATTTCGAATGAAGTCATTGAAATTATCAATCCAAGTCCCATGAATAAAATGATTCTCAATCTTCCATCAACAGTGGAAATGACAACTCCTAATATTTATGCCGATCAAATTGAATGGATGTGCAAAAATATTAACCGACGTGAGAGTATTTTGATTTCTTTACATCCACATAACGATCGTGGTTGTAGTATTGCAGCCGCTGAGCTAGGTTTGATGGCTGGAGCAGATAGAATAGAAGGAACTCTTTTTGGAAATGGAGAACGGACTGGCAATGTAGACATTGTAACATTAGCACTGAATATGCTCACCCAAGGAATTAATCCTGAACTTGATTGCTCTGATATTGAAAAAATAAGAAAGGTTTATGAATACTCCAATCAATTACGCCTCCATCAACGACATCCCTATGTTGGTGAATTAGTTTATACGGCTTTCTCCGGATCCCATCAAGACGCAATCAAGAAAGGACTCAAAGCTATACGACAATCGAAATCCCATATATGGGAAGTGCCTTATTTACCTATTGACCCACAAGATGTCGGACGGTCTTATGAAGCAATCATTCGTATTAATTCACAATCTGGAAAAGGAGGACTTTCCTACGTTCTCCAGAAAGACTATGGCTTAAATCTATCCCATAATCTTCAAGTTGATTTTAGTCATATTATCCAAAAAATCACAGACACAGAAGAGAAAGAAATTCCTCCACAGCGTATCTATAAGGCATTTATTGAAAATTATACAACTTCCAAAGAAGACCAATTGCAATTCATTGATTATCAAAGCTACATTGACTCTTCAAATAAAAACAAACTCATGATTTTTTCTAAGATTCTTGATAATGGTATTCCAACAACTATTACAGGAAAAGGAAACGGAGTTGTAGACGGTTTCGTTCAGGCCTTATCAAAATACCTTTCTCTTGAAATATCCGTCATGGATTACTCAGAACACTCACTTCAAAAAAGATCAGACGCAACAGCAATTTGTTATATGGAAATTGCTCATCGTGACATTACAATGTTTGGTGTTGCTCTTCATAATAATATCGCATTTGCATCCTTAGCTGCTGTAGTAGCAGCAACAAACCGCATTCTCAGAAAGAAAAAAAATCTTCTAACCTAAAAGATTAAAGAAAATACTTTTGTAAAGGATAAACCTGTAAAGAACCTGCATTTAAAGCTTCAATAGCCTCTGCTACAGCTTCCGTCCCAGAAAGAGTAGTATAATAAGGCACTTTCTGCAACAAAGCGGCTAAACGAATTGATTTGGAATCTGATACAGACGTCGCACTGTCAACCGTATTAAATACAATATGTATCTGTCTATTCCGTATAGCATCTTCTACGTGTGGATGCCCTTCAAAAACCTTGTTAATTCTTGAAGCTTTAATACCGTTTTGAGTTAAAAAAATCTGAGTCCCACTTGTTGCTAAAATATTGAAACCTAAAGAGGCAAGCCGTTTGACTGGCCTAAGAACACGCTCTTTATCTTCATCTCGGACAGAAACAAAAAGAGTCCCCTGACGTGGTAAATCAACACCAGCACCAATCTGTGCTTTAGCAAACGCAAGAGCATAATCGTAATCAAGCCCCATAACCTCACCAGTCGACCGCATTTCTGGTCCCAGTAATATATCTACACCCGGAAAACGAGCAAATGGAAAAACTGCTTCCTTGATAGCAATACAAGCAGGCTCTGAAATAGGATAACCCCCATAGTTATTAAAAGCTTCATCCAGAGTTAGTCCGATCATAATGCAAGTAGCAATTTTAGCAATTGGCTTCCCAATTGTTTTTGCAACAAACGGTACAGTTCGAGAGGCACGCGGATTCACTTCTAAAACATAAACTATAGCATCTTTTATCGCATACTGCACATTCATCAAACCTCCTACCTGCAATGCTCTAGCAAGAGTAAAAGTTTGCTCTTCTAACTTCTGAACAATAGAGCTTGGAAGAGTATGAACTGGCAAAGAACAAGCAGAATCACCAGAATGAATCCCTGCTTCTTCAATATGTTCCATAATCCCTGCAATAATCGTCTCTTTACCATCACATAAACAATCAACATCCACCTCAATAGCATCTGTTAAATATATATCAAATAAAAGTGGATTTTTACCTAAAAGAGTATTAATTTGTCCTGTTTTATCATTTGGATAACGCGTTTTAATATCTTCTGAAAGAAGCTCTGGTAAACTCTCCAAAAGATATTTTTGCAAAGCCCGCTCATCCCGAATGATTTGCATAGCCCGACCACCAAGAACATAAGATGGACGAACCACGAGCGGAAACCCGAGATCAGCAGCTACTAAGCGTGCCTGTTCTACTGAATGAGCAACGCCATTTCTAGGTTGAATCATATGAAGTTTTTTAAGAAGTTTCTGGAAACGATCACGATCTTCTGCAAGATCAATTGTATCTGATGATGTTCCTAAAATTGGAATCCCTGCCTTTTCAAGGGCTCCAGCTAATTTTAGAGCTGTTTGCCCACCAAATTGGACAATGACACCAATAAGCTGACCTCTTTCCCTTTCTATCTCCAGCACAGCAAAAACATCTTCCACTGTCAGCGGTTCAAAATATAAACGATCTGAAGTATCATAATCAGTAGAAACTGTTTCAGGATTACAATTAATCATAATAGACTCATAACCTCTATCGCGCAAAGCAAACGCAGCGTGACAACAACAATAATCAAATTCAATTCCTTGTCCTATACGATTAGGTCCACCACCTAAAATCACAACTTTACGGTTATCAGAAACCTCTGCTTCACAATGAGGAACAGGAGTCTGATCAGAAAAAGGCATCTCATAGGTCGAATACATATAAGCCGTTTCTGAAGAAAACTCCGCTGCGCAACTATCAATTCGTTTAAAAACAGGTTTGACATCTAGATGATGACGTAAAGCCGCAATATCCTCGACACTCGATCCTGTAAGAGAAGAAAGACGCGCATCAGAAAAGCCCATCGATTTCAGTATGCGGAGATCCTCAGCATTATCAGTTAATCCATTGATCCGAATATGCTCTTCTATCTGAATAATCCCTGCAATCTGCTCTAAAAACCAAGGATCAATTCCGCTTATTTTATGAATCTCAGCAACCAACAGTCCCATACGCATAGCCTGGGCTACATAACGCAAGCGATCCGGAGTCGGAGTAGCAATAGCTGCACAGACAGCATTTCTCTCATCACCTTCCGCATATTCAGGTATTGTAATATCGTCGAGGCCACTTAAGCCAATTTCCAAAGCCCGCAATGCTTTTTGTAAGGATTCCTGAAAGGTCCGCCCAATAGCCATCACTTCACCAACTGATTTCATGCATGTCGTCAGCACCGATGAAGAACCAGGAAATTTTTCAAAAGCAAAGCGTGGAATTTTAGTTACAATATAATCAATTGATGGTTCAAAAGCTGCAGGAATTCTACCGCCTGTCATGTCTAATTCATCTAAGGTATAACCAACAGCTAATTTAGCTGCAATCCGAGCAATTGGAAATCCTGTTGCTTTAGAAGCTAATGCTGAAGAACGAGAAACACGTGGATTCATTTCAATAATTGTCAAACGCCCACTTTCAGGATTTACAGCAAACTGCACATTAGAACCACCCGTTTCAACACCAATTTCGCGCAATACCGCAATTGCAGCATTACGCATCCTTTGATATTCTTTATCCGTTAGAGTTAAAGCTGGAGCAACTGTTATAGAATCACCAGTATGTACGCCCATCGGATCAATATTTTCGATAGAGCATACGATGATACAATTATCCTTTTTATCACGGACGACTTCCATCTCATACTCTTTCCAACCAAGGACACTTTCCTCAATTAATACTTCTGTAGTAGGAGAAGCATCTAGCCCTTGTTCAACAATTTCGTAAAATTGCGAACGATTATAAGCTATTCCTCCACCCGTGCCCCCCAAAGTAAAAGAAGGACGAATAATAGCCGGCAAGCCTACGTAATCTAAGGCCTTTCTTGCTTGAGCGATGGCATGTGCCACGTAACGCTGCTTACGATCTCCGCCCCCAAGTTGCCATTTTGTTTCAAAGGCATCAAGCGCTTTATCCAGACGTTCACCTATCAGTTCTTCTTTTAATAGACCCAGTGCCTTTTCATGATGAATGCGATCCTCTTCTTTTATCTCCGTTGCATTAGCCAACATAGAGCGAGGGGTTTCAAGACCAATCTTCTTCATAGCCTCACGAAAAAGGGCTCGATCTTCAGCTTTATCAATAGCCTCTGCATTTGCACCGATCATCTCTACATTATAACGATCCAGGATCCCCATCCGTTTAAGCGACGATGCTGTATTTAAAGCCGTTTGCCCTCCCATAGTAGGTAATAAAGCGTCTGGTCGTTCATGAGCAATAATTTTACTGACGACCTCTGGTGTAATCGGTTCAATATAGGTAGCATCAGCTAAGTCTGGATCTGTCATAATCGTTGCTGGATTAGAATTCACCAGGATAACACGATATCCTTCTTCTTTTAACGCTCTGCATGCTTGAGTTCCAGAATAATCAAATTCACAAGCTTGGCCAATAATAATCGGTCCGGCTCCTATGATAAGGATCGATTGAATATCTACCCGTTTTGGCATGATAACTTTTCCCTATGAGAAACGCCCGCACAGATATCTGCCGGGCTACTATTCGAATCCTCTCGTTCTGAGAGGCAGAAGCACAAGGAGCTTCAAATGTCACTCCTCGGTTTAGCTCAATTCACATTCTTGTTTGTCTTACTGATTTTATCCTTGGTTCATGTTATGATGAATTTAAGATAGATTCACCTCTCAAAAAAGAGTACTTTTGATAAACTATGCTAAAGAGTTAGATAAAAGAAAACATATTCTCGAATTGTATTAGTAATATTTTATTTTCAACACGGTGATAACAGGTGGAAACATGATTGCCATAATATCTTCACCAAGATCTCTTCAGCGCGGTCTCCTTCTTGTGTTCATTGCACTCCTACTTGACATTATCGGTATTGCTATTATCACACCTATTATGCCTGCCTTTCTAAAAGAATTAACAGGGGATTCAATCAGTCAAGCATCAATAGATGGTGGTTACTTATTGATGGTCTATTCCATTATGCAGTTTGCTTTTGCACCCTTGATCGGGAATCTATCAGACCGTTTTGGACGACGACCTGTTTTACTTGTTTCTATTCTCACTCTAGCCATTGATAATCTTATCTGTGCATTAGCCTCTAATTACTGGATCCTCTTTAGCGGACGTATTCTAGCTGGAATCAGCGGAGCTAGTTTTTCTACCTGTTCAGCTTTTATCGCTGATATTTCAAATGATAACAATCGTACTCGCAACTTCGGCCTCATTGGCATAGCTTTTGGCGTTGGATTTATTCTTGGACCTACGATTGGAGGCCTTTTAGGAAGCCATTTTGGTCCAAGAAGTCCGTTTTACCTTGCTTCAACACTTTCTTTAATGAATTTTACTTTTTCCTGGTTCATGTTACCAGAAACTCTGCAGCAAGAATACAGAAGACCATTTGATCTCAAAAGGGCTAATCCACTGGGTGCACTACAACAAATGCGTAATTACCCATCCGTTCTCTGGGTTTCTTTCGCTTTTTTTTGCTATTGGCTAGCAGAATCCGCCTGGCCTTCTATTTGGCCCTTCCTAGCAAGCTATCGTTACGGATGGAATGAAAGCAAAGTAGGACTATCATTAGCTATGTTCGGTGCAGGACAAATTATTGTAACAACTATCATCCTACCATACCTTACAGCACGTGATTGGAGTAATCGCAGCCTCTCAATAACAGGACTCACTTTTTCTATTATCGGACTGATTAGTTATGCATTCGCTTATAAAGGATGGATGATTTTCGCTATTTTTGCAGTAACCTGCCCAGAATACCTCGCTCATGCACCAATGAGAGCAATCGCTGCGAGTCAGGTCCCCCCATCAGCCCAAGGCGAACTACAAGGCGCTCTTACAAGTATAACAAGCATTACTTCGATCATTGGCCCGATTATCTATACCTGGTCTTTTGCTCATCTCACGACTGGAGCACCTTACCTTCTCGCTGCCCTCTCTGTCATTATCAGCTGGCTCGTAATGTGCTTTCTCACTCACACTCACAATAATTAGTGTTTGAAATGACGTATCCCAGAAAACACCATTGTAATATCATTCGCATCTGCAAGAGTGATCACTTCTTCATCTCGAACAGAACCACCCGGCTGAATTACAGCAGTGACACCTGCCTCTATAACTGATAACAGACCATCAGAAAAAGGAAAAAAAGCATCTGATGCAGCAACACAACCTCCCATTGAAACTTCATTACATTTCTGAGAAGCAAGGCGTGCACTATCAATCCGACTCATCTGACCTGCACCTATAGAAAGAGTTGCTTTATTCTTAGCATAAACAATTGCATTAGATTTAACATGTTTAACAACACAAAAAGCAAATTTAAGATCTTCTATTTCAGAGAGAGTTGGTTGACGTTTGGTCACAACTTTTAAAGCCGTATCTTCTAAAACCCTATTATCACGTGATTGAACCAGAAAACCACTCGCGACAGAACGCACCATAATTCCTGAAGCATAAGGATCAGGAACCCCACCTGTGAGCAGTAGACGTAAATTACGCTTTTTTTCTATAAGAACCCTTGCCTCACTCGTTGCACTTGGGGCAATAATCACTTCAACAAAATTTTGAATAATTTCTCTTGCAAGTTCAAGATCTAAATCACGATTAAGAGCTACAATACTTCCAAATGCAGAGACCGGATCAGAAGCCAGTGCTTTCAGATAAGCTTCTTTGACAGTCTCTCCTTCTGCTACACCACAGGGATTAGCATGCTTGACGATAGCAACTGCAGCCGTTCTTTTTGGATTAAATTCTGCTACAAGCTCAAATGCAGTATCAGCATCACTAATATTATTATAAGAAATTTTCTTCCCTTGAAGCACTGAAGCCGTTCCTACACCATAACGTTTTTCACCTGTTAAATAAAAACCAGCTGTCTGATGAGGATTCTCTCCATAACGCAGAGCTGCATTGCGTTTTCCAGAAACTGTACGAAACAAAGGGACAGCCGTATCAAGCGCAGAAAACCAATTACAAATTGCTGCATCATAAGCTGCCGTTCTGGCAAAAGCACGCGCGGCTAATTCACGACGATAACTAAAAGGCAATCCCCCCTCATAAGCATCCAGTTTTACTAAAACATCTTCATAATCATCTGGATCTGTAACAACAGCAGTATAAGCATGATTCTTAGCCGCAGCCCGTATCATTGCTGGTCCGCCAATATCAATGTTCTCTATCACATTATTCATATCAGCTCCTGATATGCAGATCTCTTCAAAGGGATATAGATTAACAACAAGAAGATCAATTCCTTGAATCCCGTGCTTGTTCATCTCCTTCAGGTATTTTGGATCATCTCTTTTAGCTAAAAGTGCACCATGAATTGCTGGATGCAGGGTTTTAACCCTGCCCTCCATAATTTCTGGAAACCTTGTTATTTCTGAAACAGTTTCCACTTGGAGCCCAGATTTCATAATAGAACGAGCTGTTCCACCCGTTGATATCAAAACAGCTCCTCTTTTCACAAGAGATGTCGAAAATTCAATCAGATTTTTTTTATTAAAAACAGATATGAGAACACGATGCACTTTCCGTATATCGGAGGCTTCAATATGAGAGTCAAGAGACATGAAAATATAATCCGTAGCACTATTGAGTGAACCTATTCTTTACCTCCTTTTCTAAGGAGTGTGAAGCATTTTTCCAATTCATAAATTACTTATCAAAAAAAGTCTGTGGAGAAAGAAAAAAGATAAGACACAGAACAGTTTAAAAGCCTCTCTTTTCTAATAAACTTATCTAATAAACTTCATACAACGGATTAACTCATTTTTAAGGGAAAGTCTCTATGGATCGTCTAGACCGGAAAATCCTGCGCTTATTACAGGAGGATGCAACATTAGCCGTCGCTGATATAGCTAAACGGGTTGGCCTTTCAACCACACCATGTTGGAGACGAATCCAAAAACTAGAGGAAGAAGGAGTCATACGACGGCGAGTTGCTATACTCAATCCAGAACAAATCAATACCCGCGTTACCGTTTTTGTTTCAATACGAACCGCTTCACATAACCACGAATGGCTCAAACGTTTCTCTGAAATTGCTAAAGACTTCCCTGAAGTGATCGAAGTCTATCGTATGAGCGGTGATATTGACTACCTTTTACGTGTTGTTGTCCCTGATATCCCTGCCTATGATGCCTTTTATAAAAAGCTCATCAGCAAAATTGAAATACGGGATGTATCCTCATACTTTGCAATGGAGCAGATAAAATATACAACAAAACTTCCCCTTGATTATATGATTATCCAAAAAAACACTAAACATTTTTAGAACACGGCTTGCTCAAATGTAGCCATTTTTGCATGGCAGAGAGCCGCACATCTAACTATACCCGCTGCTAAAGCGGCTCCTGTTCCTTCTCCTAAGCGCATTCCAAGTTTTAATAACGGCTCTTTCCTAAGGATTCGAAGTAATTTACGATGAGCTGTTTCTGTAGACATATGACCGACAAGACAGTGATCTAGCGCACTCGGATGAATCTTAAATAAAACGGCAGCAGCAGCTGTCACAACAAACCCATCTAAAATAACAGGAATTTTCTCCATCCGCGCTGCTAATATCGCCCCAACAATTGCAGAAAACTCACGTCCACCTAATCTACGCAAGACTTCAAAAGGATCATCTAAATAATTACTATGCAAAGCAACAGCTTTCCGGACTGTCTCTATTTTCCGATCTAAGAAAACATCTTCTGATCCACTAGATTGACCGATCCACTCCTCTGCATCACCACCAAAAAGTCCTAAGGCTAGTGCAGATGCAATCGTTGTATTCCCAATTCCCATCTCACCTAGACAAATAAGATCTATCCCTCCAACGATAGCTTCCATACCAAATGCCATAGTTGCCGTGCAGGTCCTTTCATCCATTGCTGCCTCTTTAGTAATGTTCAGCGTTGGATATTCAAGAGCTAAATCATAAATTTTTAACCCTAAATCATTAAAAGCACATATCTGATTAATAGCAGCTTTCCCTTCTGCAAAATTATGAACCATTTTTTCTGTCAGTTTCGAAGAAAAAGGTGTGATACACTCATCAGTGATCCCATGATTCCCAGCAAACACTGCAACCAAAGGTTTCCTGATCAGTGGTTTTTCTTCTCCTCTCCATCCAGAAAGCCAAATGGCAATCTCCTCTAATCGACCAAGGGCCCCTCTTGGTTTTATTAATTTGATCTGGCGCGCACGCGCAGCAGCCATTGATACTTCATCAGGTTGAGGAAAACTATGAAAAAGCATACGAAAATCATCAAAAGAAGACTTAAAGGTATCCATGAAAAATCCTTATAAATAAACCACATCAATCTAAATCTATATCTCTTCAATTCAACTATCAAAGGATAAATAGCATTCTATGAGACCTCCCTTGAGGCGAAATCTTGCTTTGTTAAGAGGATAAATGATCCTTTTTGAAAAAATAAATTTTTTGATTGTTTTTATATCTTTCCTCTCTTTTCTTCTCGCATGAGAACAAGCATAAAAACGACATGATAAGGGAAAAAAGTTCTGCGCTTTAACCTGAAGCCAAAAATCTTTCACTATTTTAGCTATTCACTCCATCAGCACAATCACAAAGCCTTCAGAAAATCAGACTCAAATCATATCTTCTCTACAATTCATTCAAAAAGAAAAGGCCGCGCGGGAGGGATTGCACGGCCTTCAATTCCGAATACAGCTTGGGAGGAGGAAACGCCGTATTCATACAAGGCTCTTGGAGGAGACTGAGCCTAGTTATCGTCAGTATACGGGATAACATTCTGCTCTAACAAGAAATAAAAATGCATAGCTGACATGCAGAAATCTTTCATTGAAAAGCAATCTTTACTCTGCGCTCTTGAAATAAGAAACGCTTTTTCATATGAAAACAATACCTTTTTTTAAATCGCTTACACTCTTTTCTAATTTTTTGATACATCGAAAGATTCGAAGATAGCCTTATTTCTTTTTTAGAAGTACGAATAGTACTCGCTAATCCAGCCTGCATCACAGGAGCTGGAATCATTTGATAAATATTAAGCCTATGCATTATATCGCAGTCAGGATTAAAATAAATTTCATCAATGGGTGCTATAGCATATTCAATGTTCTTATAAAGCCACTGAGCACAACGTTTAGAAACGATATACCCAGCAGCACAGTAATGTTTACTCATAAGGGGAGCAAGAGAATACCCTCCTTCCAATTTTGCTATCACTCTCCCTATCAAACAGCTAATACCCGCAGTATCAAGCTTAATCATATCAGTATCGAATGGAATCCATGACGATTGTTTCAGAAAAACTGGTGCGTTTGGAGAAAGAATAATATCATCTTCAAAAATAGCCCCGTAAGCATCAGGACCTTCTCCAATAAGACGTAAACATTCTCTATGACTTAAAAAACAAGCTACCTCAGCATAGGTAAGCTTAAGCGGCCAGTTACGCTTCGATGTCAAAAAGCGGAAATCCTTTCTCCTCAAGATCGAACCATCTACACCTAAAACCCGTATAAATACAAGATTCCGTTCCTGAAAAACTGCTGTAATGTGTTCAAGCCGATCTTTTGAGCGTTCGAGATTAATCACATACAGCTGCAAACAAAATCTCCTTGACTCAAATGACAATCAAACAAGTAGGAAAGCATTCTATTCTAAAAAATAGTGACAACATCAAAGGATATAGCGCGAAAGATCAGTATTAGATGCGATATCGCCTACAGAATTACGCACATATTCTGCATCAATGATAAATTCTGTATGAGTTCTCTCAGGAGCTATATATGAAATATGATCAAGCACACGTTCCATAACTGTCTGTAAACGTCGTGCACCAATATTTTCTATATTCGAATTCAGATCAACGGCTATGTCAGCAAGAGCATGAATCGCATCATCGGTAAAAATCAGTTTAACATGCTCTGTATCCATCATAGCAATATACTGCTTGATAAGACTAGCTTCTGGTTCAGTTAAAATACGGACAAAATCTTCACGTGTTAGTGGATTAAGCTCGACTCGAATCGGAAGCCGCCCTTGTAATTCTGGTAAAAGATCTGAGGGTTTAGAAATATGAAAGGCTCCAGAAGCAATAAAAAGGATATGATCTGTCTTCACCTGTCCATATTTCGTTGCAACACTTGTACCCTCAACTAACGGGAGTAAATCACGCTGTACGCCTTCACGCGGAGTCATATGATTATTCGATTGACGCATCGTTATTTTATCAATTTCATCAATAAAAATAATCCCGTCATTTTCTGTTATTTCGATGGCTTCTTGTAGAATCAGCTCCTGATCCAGCAACTTATCAGACTCATCATCAATCAAAGGTTTAAAGGCATTCTGCACTTTTGTTTTACGTATCTTCGTCCGTGAACCTAATTTACTAAAAATATCAGATAGATTCATCACTCCCATTTGGGCGCCAGGCATACCGGGAATATCAAAAGTTGGAGTCGCCACAGAATGATCAGTGAGCTCAATTTCAATTTCTTTGTTATCAAGTTCTCCTTCACGTAATTTTTTCAGAAAGGATTCACGCGTCGTTGAACTTGCATTTTTCCCAACTAACGCTTCTAAAACACGTTCTTCAGCATTCACATGCGCACGGGCACGCACTTGTTCCCGCCGTGTTTCCTTCACCAAATTAATAGCAACCTCTACTAAATCTCGTATAATTTGCTCAACATCACGACCAACAAAACCTATTTCAGTAAATTTAGTTGCCTCTACCTTAACAAAAGGTGCTCCTGCTAACCTAGCAAGACGACGGGAAATTTCCGTTTTCCCAACACCTGTTGGCCCAATCATTAAAATATTTTTTGGCATGATTTCCTCACGCAAAGGACTAGCAAGCTGCTGCCTACGCCAGCGATTACGAAGTGCAATTGCCACTGCTCTTTTAGCAGAGTTTTGCCCTACAATAAATCTGTCAAGCTCAGATACAATGTCGCGGGGTGAAAATGTTTTATTACTCATAGAAATTAAAAACTTTCCGGAAGATAATATAGTTTATTGTGTCTCGAGAGTTTCCACAATGATATTCGAGTTAGTATAAACGCAGATATTCGCAGCAATCTTCATAGATTTGATAGCTATCGTTTCAGCATCCATATCTGTACTAGCAAGAGCACGAGCTGCTGCTAAGGCATAGTTTCCACCTGATCCAATCGCCATGATACCATCCTCTGGCTCTAAAACATCCCCCTGACCGGTGAGGGCCAATGTAACATCTTTATCGGCTACAAGCATCATCGCTTCAAGTTTACGCAGATAGCGATCTGTTCGCCAATCCTTAGCTAACTCAACAGCCGCGCGCATTAAATGGCTAGAATATTGCTCTAACTTGCTCTCAAGCCTTTCCAATAAAGTAAAAGCATCTGCTGTCGCTCCAGCAAATCCAGAAATAACACTTTTATCAGGACCAATGCGACGTACCTTCCGCGCATTTCCTTTCATGATCATCTCTCCAAGGGAGACTTGACCATCACCAGCCATAACAACCTTGTTACCCTTACGCATAGTAATAATTGTCGTACCATAGAGGATGGTAGATTTATGTTCGATCATTAGCACTCCTGAATCCGTTGCTGTTCTACGTTCAGAACGCAGGCATACTCCATTATTTAGGTTCTCTTCATCTAAAACTCAACCTTTGCCCTGTTTTCAGCTATTTTTAACAGTATAAATAAAATTCGGCTAAAAGTCATCAGGTAAAATCATTTGTACATTGTAGTCGTTTCCTATACGATTAAAATGTATTTTTCTAAATACGGAACATAGCATGAAACGAAATGCCACACTCAGTCGAAAAACAAATGAAACCGATATCTCCGTTTCATTGAAAATCGACGGCACAGGAAAATTTGATATCAAAACTGGCATTGGTTTTTTTGACCACATGCTTGCGCAACTCTCACGCCATTCACTTATTGATATAGACCTGCATGCTCAAGGGGACTTACATATTGATGATCATCATACCGTTGAAGATTGCAGTATCCTACTTGGCAGAGCTTTATCTCAAGCTTTAGGAGAACGGCGAGGCATTACACGTTATGCTTCAATCGATCTTGTGATGGATGAAAGCCGGACATCTGCTGCTATAGATATATCCGGTCGCCCGTTTTTCCTATGGAATGTTGTTTTTAATGCTACAAAAATTGGGAATTTCGATTCTGAGCTTGTGCGGGAATTCTTTCAAGCCTTTTCCTACAATGCTGGAATCACACTCCATGTTATAAACTCCTACGGCGCAAATAATCATCACATCGCGGAAACGTGTTTTAAAGCAGTCGCCCGCGTTTTACGCACGGCTATTCAAATTGATCATCGTCAAAAGGAAATTATCCCTTCGACTAAAGGCTTACTTAAAGGATAAATTTAAATGCGCGTGGTCATCATTGATTATGGATCAGGCAATTTACGTTCAGTTGTAAAGGCATTTGAACGTGCTGCTCATGAAATGGCTATTTCAGCCACAATAGAAGTGAGCAATGAAGTGCAACGAATCCGTACAGCAGATCGGATTGTTCTTCCTGGAGTCGGTGCTTATGCTCATTGCCGAAAAAGCCTAGACAAAATCTTTGGAATGATTCAAACTCTTGAAGAAACTGTCCTAAAAGGCGGAAGACCCTTTTTAGGAATTTGTGTCGGCATGCAACTTCTTTCAAGCTACGGTCTTGAAAAAGAGTGTACGTACGGATTGAACTGGATCAAAGGAAGTATTCTTCCTATCAAGCCAGACAACAAAAAATTAAAAGTACCTCACATTGGATGGAATACCATTGAAATTACAAATCCGCATAGACTCTTTCATAACATTCAAACAGGCAAGAATGGGTTACATGCCTACTTTGTCCACTCTTACTATTTTAATTGTAAAGACAAGAAAAATTGTATTGCAATCACTAACTACGGTGGAGCAATAACCGCGGTCGTTGGACATAACAACTGGATAGGGACACAGTTTCATCCTGAAAAAAGCCAAGATCTCGGACTTAAATTCATCGCAAACTTTCTAGAATGGCAACCATGATCCTTTACCCAGCAATTGATCTCAAGAATGGGAAATGTGTCCGTCTTAAAAAAGGTGATATGAGTACAGCCATAGTTTATCATCATGATCCTGCACTCCAAGCAAAAAAATTTCAAGATCAAGGCTTTGAGTGGCTACATGTCGTCGATCTCGACGGCGCGTTTGCTGGAAAAACTATGAATACCTCCGCCGTTGAAGAAATACTTCAACAAACAATCAATCCTGTTCAACTTGGGGGTGGTCTTCGCTCATGTGCTCATGTTGAAAATTGGCTCATCAAGGGAATTGCCCGTGTTGTCTTCGGCACGATCGCCGTACGGAATCCAAAAGTAGTCCATGAAGCATGCAGACTCTTTCCTGGTAAAATAGCTGTGAGTCTTGACGCAAGAAATGGCATGGTAGCCGTGGAAGGATGGGCACAAACATCTTCTCTTCATGCCATCGAACTTTCTCAACGATTTGAAGATGCAGGTGTCGCAGCGATCATCTACACGGATATTGAGCGGGATGGTATTTTAAGCGGTATTAATTGGGATGCTACCCTTGAATTAGCAAAAAAAATTAATATCCCAGTCATTGCATCTGGAGGCCTTGGTTCTTTCAAAGACATTCAGCGTATGACTATGTCAGATATCAATATTTTAAATGGCGTTATAACTGGAAGAGCGCTTTATGAAAAACGAATTAATATCAAACAAGCTCTTTCTACCTTACGTTCACTCAAGGAAAATAAAGTATGATCATGAAAGCGCGGGTTATTCCCTGTCTCGATGTTAAAGACGGTCGTGTTGTGAAGGGCATTCACTTTATAAAATTAAAAGATGCCGGTGATCCAGTACAAGCAGCTTGCTTCTATGGAAAGAGTGGAGCCGATGAACTATGCTTTTTAGATATTACTGCATCATTTGAGAATCGTGATACAATTTTCGATGTCGTATCTCGCACGGCAGAATCTTGTTTTATGCCGCTGACCGTTGGTGGCGGTATCCGCACCATTCATGACATTCGTAAATTGTTATTAGCTGGAGCAGATAAAGTTTCTATCAATACGGCCGCCGTATCTAACCCTGAATTTATATATGAAGCAGCTGATCAATTCGGCAACCAATGCATCGTAGTGGCAATTGATGCTAAAAAAAATCAAAACACTCATTTGTGGGAAGTTTTCACACATGGTGGAAGAACTGCGACTGGCATGAACGTAATCACATTTGCTGAAAAGGTTGTTAGGTTAGGTGCAGGAGAAATCCTATTGACATCTATTGACCGTGATGGAACAAGAGAAGGATATAATATTGAGCTCATTCGTGCCGTAGCTGACAGTGTTCCCGTCCCTGTAATCGCTTCTGGTGGGGTAGGAACATTAGAGCATCTTGTTCAAGGAATCAGAGATGGTCATGCTAACGCAGTCCTCGCTGCTTCCATTTTTCACTTCGGTCATTATACTATACCTGAAGCGAAACATTACATGGCAAAAGCTGGTATAGCCGTACGTCTTGACGGATATGGAGAAAAGTACGATGAGCCATCTCTTTCTTCAAAAACTTGAAAAAATTATCTCTGCCAGAGCAAGGGCTACAGACAACACTTCTTACACAGCACGCCTTATCAAAAAGGGTGCATCTTACACCGCTCAAAAACTAGGCGAAGAAGCATTTGAAACAGTGATTGCTTCCCTAAAAGAAGATAAAGTCCAGTTAATAAATGAAAGCGCTGATCTCATCTACCACCTAATGGTTTTATGGAGAATGAGAGATATTAACCTAGAAGATGTTCTCAATGAATTAGAAAAACGTACTTACCAAAGCGGGATACAGGAAAAAGCGAAAAGAATAAATGACTAAATCGTTAGTTTTAAAAGATCAAACGAAACATGAGGTCTTCAGCAAAACATCTTTTCTTCCTTACAATCTTTTTTCTGCAGAAGAATGGGCTAGATTCCGTGCAGATACAGCCTTAACTCTTACATACGATGAAGTAGAGCGCTTACGGTCAATAGGAGACCCTATTAATTTAGAAGAAGTACAGCGTATTTACCTTTCTCTTTCACGTCTTTTATCCTCTCATGTTGAATCAAGCCAAAAATTATTTCTACAACGACACCGTTTTTTACAAATGAAAGAGACAATTAAAACACCCTTCATTCTTGCTATTGCTGGCTCCGTAGCGGTTGGAAAATCAACAACAGCACGTATCTTAGAGGAATTGCTCAAGCGCTGGCCTTCAAGCCCTAAAGTTAAATTAGTCACGACAGATGGGTTTCTTTATCCTAACAGCATTTTACAGAAACAAAATAGAATGAATCGTAAAGGATTTCCTGAAAGTTATGATGCAGGCTCCCTCATTCAGTTCCTCTCTGATATTAAAAGCGGTAGACCTCATGTCAAAGCACCACTCTATTCCCATTTACTTTATGATGTCTTAGAGAAAAAATATATTACGATTCATCAGCCAGATATCCTCATTATTGAAGGCGTCAATGTACTTCAAGTCAATCCTCTCGCACGTAATGGAAATGCTATGCCTTTTGTGTCAGATTTTTTTGATTTTTCGATCTATATCGATGCAGAAATCGTGAACATCCATCAATGGTATATACAGCGTTTTTTGAAACTACGGCAAACAGCTTTTAAAAATCCACAGTCTTTTTTCCATCGCTATGCCAACATGAAATCAAAAGAAGCTCTTCATGTTGCCGAAAAGCTTTGGATAAAGATTAATTTAAAAAATCTTATAGAAAATATTCTACCAACACGCCCAAGGGCTGATCTTATCCTACATAAAGGCCAAGATCATATGATTCAAAAAGTTGCATTGCGAAAATTATAGTAATTTTTTATAAAAAAGTAAATTCAAAAGCTTTCCTTTTCTTAACAAAAAAAAAGATCAACTCTCTCAAAAAAAGTTCTATGCACAATCCTGCTCATTCTCTTGACCAAAATTTTATAAGCATGCTCTTACATTGAAGAGATAAAAGAGATATATGCTCTATCAAAACAGCTTGTAAAGGAATTTTGATTTTAGGATGAGTCAGGCCGCAGGCGGTATTCTTACAATAAACCTTTTTGCCTTGCAACGAAACTATAAGCTTTTAATGAGTATCGCAAAACCGGCTTCTATCGCTGCCGTTGTCAAAGCCGATGCTTATGGAATTGGTGCAAGACATGCAGCCTATGCTCTTTATCAAGCTGGATGTCATATTTTTTTTGTAGCGCAACTGAACGAAGCTATGCAGCTTAAATCTTTTCTACCGAATCATGCTCAAATTGCTATCCTCAACGATGTTCAACCAGGAATGGAAACAAAAACAGCTGCTGCAGGCTTAATTCCTGTTCTAAACTCTCTTTCTTCTATCAAGGCATGGAGCGCTCTCTGTCAGAAAAAAAAAAGAAAATTCCCTGCTATGTTACAGTTAGACACTGGAATGTCACGACTTGGTCTTAATGAAAAAGAAGTAAAAAAAATTGCTAAAAATCCAGAAATCTTTCATTATGCAAAAATTGCCTATCTTTTAAGTCATCTTGCATCCGACGATATATGTGATAGTCAAAGAAACATTGAACAATTAGCATCACTAGAAAAGCTTCTTGCAATCTTGCCTAAGAGTTCGGTAAGCTTTATTAATTCAAGTGGACTGGCTTTAGGCCCTAGCTACAGATTTGATCTCGTCCGATCTGGTATCGCCCTCTACGGTATCAAATCACAGAAAGACTTGCCATTTTGTTTACAACCTGTCGTAAAACTAGAAGCCCGTGTGATTCAAACACGCTATGTCCCAGCAGGAACACGAGTAGGGTATGGTGGAACTTATCAGACAACACAAGAATCCAAAATTACAACAGTTTCTGTTGGCTATGCCGATGGTTGGCTACGCTCCCTTAGCAACTCAGGATCAGCCTATTTTTTAGGTAAACGTATGCCTATTATTGGAAGGATTTCTATGGATTCCATGACTCTCGATGCAACGGCTTTAGGAGCGTTAGCCCCATCTCGTGGAGATCTTGTAGAACTCATTGGAATGAATCAATCCCTAGAAAATGTTGCCCATGATGCAGGTACAATACCATACGAAATTCTCACATCGCTAGGAAAACGTTATGATCTACGTTATATCCCACCTTCTCTTCAAAAATACAAAAATAAGTTTCCCAGCAAAGAAAAAAGATAATATCTATGATATTCCTTTCTTAAACTGACTCAGTATGGCTTCTCCCATTTCTCGAGTCGAGACTTTTTGTGTTCCTTCAGAATAAATATCCTTAGTACGCAAACCATCATCGAGAACAGTAGAAATAGCCTTTTCAAGCTCAAAGGCCTCTTTATTCATTCCAAAAGAATAGCGAAAGCACATTGCTAAAGATGCAATCATAGCAATAGGATTCACAATACCTTTCCCGGCAATATCGGGCGCTGAACCATGAACCGGTTCATAGATTGCTCGGCACCAAGTGCCTTTTGCTTCATTATGATCTCCCAGAGAGGCAGAAGGTAACAGACCTAACGACCCTGTTAAAGCCGCAGCCATATCCGAGAGAATATCCCCAAAAAGATTATCCGTGACAATCACATCAAATTGCTGTGGCTTCCGAACAAGCTCCATAGCACCGGCATCTGCTAAAATATGCTTGAGTCTGATCTCCTCATTATAATGTGCGGCATGAATAGATGTAACCGTTTGATTCCATAGAAATCCTGTTCTCATGACATTGCGTTTGTCCATAGAAGTGACATGACAGCGTCGTAGACGAGCAAGTTTAAACGCAACATGAGCAATGCGTTCAATCTCATATGTCTCATAAACTTGGGTATCAATTGCTCTTGTCTGCCCTTCTCCTAAATCCATTATTTTTTTAGGTTCACCAAAATAAATACCACCTGTCAATTCACGAACAATCATAATATCTAGGCCTCTTATCAAACTAGATTTAAGAGATGAGGAATTCACTAAAGAAGGATAGCAAATTACCGGCCGTAGATTAGCAAAAAGCTGCAGACTTTTCCGTAAACGCAACAGGCCAGCTTCCGGACGCAAATGATAAGGAACAGTCTCCCACTCTGGACCACCGACTGCACCCAAAAGCACTGCATCCGCAGAAAGAGCCCTTGATATATCCTCTTCAGAAATAGGTCTCCGGCAAACATTATATGCAGCTCCACCAACCCGTCCTTTTTCACATACAAAGTTATAACCAAGACTATCTCTCATATAGTGAATGATTTTTTCGGTCTCCCTCATAACCTCGATTCCAACCCCGTCTCCAGGAAGAAGAAAGATTTTTCTTTTTTCCATCACAAAATACTCTTTTTCCTCAATATAGTTAGTGACCACATTATCTCATGTAGATAAAAAAATGGAATAGCTTATAAGACTCTCTTTTTTGATCAAAGAACGGACCACCTTTAACACAGCTGATGAGAAAGGGAGATGTTAATGCAAAAATCTATGCGAAATCGTCTCATTGTTGGCCTAGATGTACCAGATATAAAAAGTGCAGAATCAATAGTTTCTCAACTAGAAGATACAGTAATATTTTACAAAATTGGGTACCAGTTAGCCTTTTCTGGCGGTCTTGATTTTGCAAAAACACTTATTTCTTATGGAAAAAAAGTTTTTCTTGATATGAAATTACTGGATATTGACAATACAATTTCTCGGGCAATTGACAATATTTTATGTATAGGGATCTCAATGCTAACCCTTCATGCTTATCCAAAAGTTATGCGCTCTGCAGTAGATGCGGCTAAAGGAACAGACCTTTGCCTTCTTGGGGTCACAGTTCTCACTTCTATGAATACAAATGATTTAAGAGATGCCGGTTATCATGATACAGTAAAAGCCTTAGTTCTCAAGCGCGCCAAGCAAGCACGCGATATTGGAATGGGAGGAATCGTGGCTTCTGCTGCAGAAGCTTTCGCATTACGTTTAGTGATTGGGAATAAAATGGCTTTAATCACGCCAGGAATAAGATTACAAAAACACACGAATGATGACCAAAAACGTGTTATGAAACCAAGCGAGGCAATTAAATTGGGAGCAAGTCACTTAGTTGTAGGACGTCCCATCATACAAAACAAAAATCCTAAACAAGCAGCCTTAGCTATTCTCAAAAATATGGATTCTTGCTCTTCATCATGAAAGAGGGTTATTATTATTAAACTCATCACAAGAGGACCAGACTATTTTTATAAAAAATCATAATATAAAAAATCTTGATTCAGCCCTTTATTTGGTAGCAACCCCTATCGGAAACCTTGCAGATATAACACTTCGTGCTCTCAATATTCTAAAAAATGTTGATATTTTAGCCTGTGAGGATACCCGAGTTAGCCGTATTTTGCTCAAACATTATGATATACACAAAAAACCTATTTCTTACCATGATCATAATGCGTTACAAATCGGAGCACGGTTGCTCAAAGCATTAGAAAGCGGAAAAAGTATTGCTCTTATTTCAGATGCAGGAACACCCTTGATTTCTGATCCTGGCTTTCAACTCGTTGAAAGTGCCCGCCAGGCCAATATTCGCGTCATACCAATTCCAGGGCCATCATCCGTTCTTACTGCATTAATTGCAACAGGCTTACCAACAGATAGTTTCTATTTCGGTGGGTTTCTTCCTTCTCGACAAAAAGCACGGAGAAGAAAACTTGAGATCTCAAAGAATATCAACACAACCTTAATTTTCTATGAATCACCTTATCGGCTTGCTGAATCTTTAGCTGATATGGTAGACATATTAGGAGGAGATCGTCCTTCTGCCCTCTGTCGTGAATTAACAAAAAAATTTGAAACCATTCATACAGAAACACTAGCTGCTTTATTCAGTGCATATGGCGGAGAAAATCGCACACGGGGTGAGATTGTTCTTGTTATCGGCTCTGAAAAAAAGAAGGTGTTACTTAATACTGAAAACACTGATCACATTCTGTATGATCTTTTACTCAAGATGCCTTCAGCTCAAGCAGCAAAGAAGGCATCACGAATTACAGGCCTAGCAAAAAAAAATCTATATGCACGCATTATAGAGCTCAAAGCCCAACAATCATAGAAATATCCATTTTATTTCTCAATAGCTCAATAGCTAATCATCCGGGATTCGAATCAAAATCTATTTTTTTCCATTTATCCTCGCTAAAACAATTTATTTTGATACCACGTAACCCTATATAGCTTCGTCTTCCAAGACGGCAAAACTCGCGTTGCAGGATTCCCATCATTGTTCTTTTCTTTTTTCTTTCATCCCTATACTGTGCACGCTCATATTCAAGTGTACTCCTCACGTTGGATTGTCTAGCAATCGCAGGATCAAGCTGATATATCTTCAGTTTATTGGCTATCCCGTAATCTAAGTTAAATAAAAAATGATCAAATGGAGCACAAACATCTTCCATTTTTTTTATAAGATAGAGTGCTGACTTCTTCGAAACAATATAAGCAGCAGCTAAAATATGACTACTTTTCAACCTTCCTAAACTAAAATTATTAACATTCTTGATAGAATGTCCGAGCCAAACTTTTTTCCCTTGAGTTTCAAGTTTTACAAGATCCACGCCAGAAGGAATCCAAAAATAATTTTTAAGAAAAAGATGAGCATTGTTCGATAAAATTACATCGTCTTCAAATACAGCGCCATACGCTTCTTGCTCTTCTGCCAATTGCTGAAGAGCAGTACGATGGCTGAGAAAACAAGCAATTTCACCACGTGTCATCCTTTCTGGCCAAAAGGATTTTCTCGTTAAATTCTTATAATCCGTATCACTAATGTTTTTCATATCAAGAGCTCTTATACGTCTGGGTGTTAATCCCTGTTGTGCAAAAATTTCATTCAGCCGAAAGAAGCGTTCTGGATATAAATCAAGATTTATGACATAAAGCTTCATGATAAAACCGGATCAGAAAGGAGAACTTATCAAAAGCCAAGAAGCAAAGCTGCCAATCACGCATAAAAATAAAAAATCTCAACGCGAATAAAACTCAACAACTAAATTAGGCTCCATTTGCACAGCATATGGAACATCTGAAAGGACAGGAACTCGTAGATAAGTGACCTGCATTTGACTATAATCAACCTGAAGATAATCTGGGACATCGCGTTCAGCAAGCACTGTTGCCTCAAGAACCATACCGAATTCTTTTGATTTTTCGCGAACAGCAATCACATCCCCTGGCTTACACCGGTAAGATTGTATGTTTGTACGCCGACCATTCACATTAACATGACCATGGTTCACAAATTGGCGCGCAGAAAAAATTGTAGGAACAAATTTTGCACGGTAAACAATGGCATCAAGACGACTCTCAAGCAAGCCAATCATATTTTCCCCTGTATCCCCCCTGCAGCGACCGGCATCTTCATAAGTTTTTCGGAACTGCTTTTCTGACAGATCTCCGTAAAAACCCTTTAATTTCTGCTTAGCACGCAACTGTATACCAAAATCAGAAAGCTTCCCCTTCCGGCGCTGGCCATGCTGCCCTGGATTATAACTCCTACGATTTACAGGAGATTTTGGACGACCCCAAATGTTTTCTCCCATACGACGATCAATTTTATATTTTGTAGATTCACGCTTACTCATCGTATTTCCTCATATCCTCATCACAATACAGCTAGAAATAGCTTACCTTAGGAAACGCCATCCTCTGCCTTATGACTGAAATAATGTTTCAAGATTGAAATCATATAAAATTCACGGGACGCGCACCATGCTACAAGCAATTCAGCCTAGAACTAAGCCTTCTACAATATCAAATCAAGTCAATAGAACCAACCATCTCTTCGCATATAAGGCCGAACCCATGGAATAAACGTCTCGTACTATAACTTACACGACCTGATGTAAAGCAAGCTATATCTTTTTGTTCTGTCGATGGGGTAACTTTACAGGACGGCAACAAAGAAACAATGCGTTGCACAATGGCTTCCGAAGGATCAAGCCATAAAACTGGCCAAGGAGACACATCATGAAAAAATTTTTTTAAAAAATGATAATGTGTACATGCTAGTACAACAATATCGGTACGTTTTCCATTTTTTTGAACAAAACATGGAAAAATTTCTTCTTGAATCCTTCTAAGATCAACCATTATACCGCGAAGATAACTCTCTGCAACAATTGATAATATTTTACTTCCTACTAAATATACACTGCATTGTCCAGCATGAGCAGTAATCAAATTTCGTGTATAAGTGCCATGAACAGTCCCTGGCGTTGCCAGTACAGAAATCAGGCCACTCAGACTACAAGCTGCAGCTGGCTTGATAGCAGGGACAGTCCCAACAAAACAATAATTAGGAAAATTAGCACGTAACTGATCAAGCATTAAAGTAGATGCTGTGTTACAGGCAATGACACATAAAAGTGGTTTGTATTGTTCCAAAACCCGCGCAAACAGACAAGACAAATGTTGACGTAAAGCTCTATCTTCCCATGACCCATAAGGAAATCCACGATCATCTACAACATAAACAAAAGGATATCCTAGCATAAAAAAACGTGCTTTACGCAAGATAGAAAGCCCACCGATACCACTATCAAAGAAAAGAATAGGACGCTGATTGAACAGATTTTTTTACCTCAGATGATCGATACAAAGCCACTAACTACCTGCAAAAGCTTAATCGCGCTCTTGCGTGTTCCAGGTCAAAATAAAAAATTCTTACGTTCTTGTGTATAAAAAATAGAAAAGCGCATAAAGCATCCTGCCGCACTGCTTCTAAACAGTGTAACGATCTTATATGCACAAGTCAATTCAGTCTTTCAGTCTTCAATAAACAGAAACCTTCACCTAGCCAATATTTACGTAAACGTAAAATCCTAATAGGCTTTTCCTTGCTAAAATATGATTTGACAAAATAAGAGCAGACTTCTTCCTGTATCATTCATGCATGAGATCATATGCCTTCCTTGCTGCAGCATTTTCATAAGGACAATTTTCGCGCGGCCATAGCACGAGCAACAATATATTTTCCGCTCACTGTGCTTAAATATACGCAACTTTTTTTTGATTTCAGGATTTGTTAGACAGACAATATAAATTGAAGTATCTTACCGATTCAATATTTCTCTATGCCTTAGTCATGAGTTTTATAATATGATTTCTTACATAAGTTATAGAAATGCCCCTTTGAAATATACAGGAGAAGTTCGTATTTTTGATGAACAAGCATTTCAAGGGATGAGAAAAGTCTGTAATCTTGCCGCACGGTGCTTAGATGAGCTTGCAGAACTTGTCAAACCGGGTATGACAACGAAAGAAATAGACAGCTTCGTCTTCAGCTTTGGTGTAGAGCACGGGGCACTTCCAGCTGATCTGAATTATCGTGGTTATACAGCTTCATGTTGTACATCAATTAATCATGTAGTCTGCCATGGTATACCCGATAACAAGCCGTTACGTGAAGGCGATATCCTCAACATCGATGTTACATACATTCTTGATGGTTGGCACGGTGACACTGGGCGCATGTACTCTGTTGGAAAAATCAAGCGCGCGGCAGAACGCCTTATAGAAGTAACTCATGAATGTTTAATGCGTGGCATTGCAAGCGTAAAACCAGGAATACGGACAGGAACAATAGGAGCAGCTATACAGCAGTACGCTGAGGCAGAACATTGTTCTGTCGTTAGAGATTTTTGCGGTCATGGTGTAGGACAGATTTTCCATGACGCACCGAGCATTCTTCATTATGGAACCCCAGATCATGGAATAGAATTACGAGAGGGGATGATCTTTACCATTGAACCCATGATTAACCTTGGAAAAGCAGGTGTAAAAATTTTAAAAGACGGGTGGACTGCTGTCACGCGAGATCGCTCACTCAGCGCACAATATGAACATACAGTCGCTGTAACCAAAACAGGTTATGAAATTTTTACTCTTTAAAAAAAAGTTTTATGTCGAAATCAAAAGGAAATCTCTATCACTTTTTTAATGAATGATATCCACGATTCAGATAAATCAATGCATTCTCCGCTTCAGAACGAGAGATATCAATAACCTGACCATGTAAAATATAATGGGTTACATCATCAGACCAGCAAACGAGTCGACAATCAAAAGCAGCCAGCGCATTCTCAAGAACAGGTGAACCAGTCTTCATGTCTCTCCAACGTGCCATGGAAAAACGTTCTTCCTGACTTACATTATAACGACCAGAAAAGATATCAGCAAGGAACTGATCCTTAGCAGACAACGTATTAATACAAAAATGACCATTATCAATAAAAAATCGATTACTTGCATGCTGTTTCATAAGACAGATAAGCAGTGTCGGTGGACTATCAGAAAGGGAACAACAAGCAGAAACTGTCGTACCACGTAATCCTGCTATCCCTTTAGTCGTAACAACATGCACTGCGGATGCAAAAGAGCTCATCGCATCACGGTACAACTCTGATGATACAGCCTTCATCCATTATTATTTTTCTAATATAAAAAGATCTCCGATAAAGGGAAAAATCATAATTCAATTTTTTGACCTTTTCCACAAAATATGCTAACTTATAGCACGAATACAAATTATCTGGTAAAAATCATGCCCCGTTCTCAACTGATTGCACCTTCAATTCTAGCCTCTGATCTATCTAAGCTAGGACAGGAAGTAGTCGATGTAGTTAAAGCCGGAGCGGATTGGATACATATTGATATCATGGACGGACACTTTACCAAAAATATTACATTCGGACCAGATGTTCTTAAGGCAATCCGGCCACTCACCAATGCTGTTTTTGATACTCATCTCATGATTACTCCATGTGAAGAACCATATATTAAGGCCTTTATCGATGCAGGTTCTGATATTATCACAGTACACGCAGAAACTTGTCTGCATTTACAGCGGACACTCAAATATATTAGCTCGGCAGGAAAGAAAGCAGGAGTTGCGCTTAATCCCGCTACACCAGAACACATGATTGAATATATATTAGATGATATTGATTTACTTCTTATCATGAGTGTCAATCCTGGATTCAGTGGACAAACTTTTATTCCCCAATCCCTACAAAAAATACGCCGCATAAAAAATATGATTGGCAATCGACCAATTGACATTGAAGTAGATGGTGGAATTAACGAGAATAACGTTCAATATGTCGCTGAAGCCGGTGCAAATATCTATGTCAGCGGTTCTGCGATTTATCAAGGAGGAAATCCTCAAACCTACGCATCACGCATTTCAGCAATTCGCTGCGCAGCAAAAAAAATATCAGTGTAAGCAAAAACAGGAAAATAATATGATACCGCGTTATTCTCGCAAGAAAATGGTTGATATCTGGTCTTCAAAAAGCAAATTTCGTATTTGGTTTGAAATTGAAGCTCATGCTTGTGATGCTTTAGCTAAAATTGGGATTATTCCAGAGCAAGTCGCTCAAAACATATGGAAAAAAGGATTGGAAACGGAGTTTAATGTTCAACGAATTGATGAAATTGAAAATATTACTAAGCATGACGTTATTGCTTTTTTAACACACCTCGCTGAAATAATTGGCCCAGATGCTCGTTTTATCCATCAGGGCATGACATCTTCTGATATTTTAGATACTACACTCAACATACAATTAATGTATGCAAGTGATTTGTTACTTCAGGATATCGATCAGCTTCTAGCAATTTTGAAAACACGTGCTTATGAGCATAAAAATACCATGACAATTGCCCGGAGTCATGGTGTTCATGCAGAACCAACAACATTTGGAATGAAACTTGCATTTGCCTACGCAGAATTTTACCGGGGACGTAAAAGACTTATCAACGCCCGTCAAGAAATTTCAACATGTGCTATTTCCGGGGCTGTTGGCACATTTGCTCATATAGATCCACGTGTAGAAGAACATATTGCTCAAGCAATGGGTATGCAAGTAGAGCCAATATCAACACAGATTATTCCTCGTGATCGTCATGCCATGTTTTTCGCAACCCTCAGTGTTATAGCCTCATCCATTGAGCGTCTTGCTATAGAAATACGCCATTTGCAACGGACAGAACTACTGGAAGTTGAGGAATCTTTTTCTCAAGGCCAGAAAGGTTCTTCAGCCATGCCGCACAAGCGAAATCCTGTCTTGAGTGAAAACTTAACTGGTCTTGCCCGTCTCATCCGTTCCTATGCTATCCCCGCAATGGAAAATGTAGCATTGTGGCATGAACGTGATATTTCACATTCATCTGTCGAACGTTGTATTGCTCCAGATGCAACAGTGACTCTTGATTTTGCCTTAGCTCGGTTGAGCCATGTTATCGAACATTTGGTAATATACCCGAAAAATATGATGAAAAATCTAGATCAATGCCGTGGCCTGTTATGCTCACAAAGAGTACTCTTAGCTTTAACGCAACATGGACTTAGCCGCGAAAATGCCTATCAGTTAGTACAACGTAACGCTATGAAGGTATGGAACTATGGTGTAAATTTTCTAGACGAACTCCTTCGTGATAAGGAAATACGCGCAGCATTATCAGAAGAAGAAATTCGTGAAAAATTTGATATGAGCTATCACACGAAACATGTCGATACTATTTTCCAACGCGTTTTTGGTAAATGATTCAGAGAATCAGCTGGCATCGATAAATAGGTCAACTCCTTGACTAAAAAATCAATAAAGCAGATAAAATAATCTTTCTCTTTTTTTAAGAAAGACTCTTGACCATAGCCAAGAGCCTCCGTATGTTTCAGCGCACTCTTAGGAGCGTGTAGCTCAGCTGGTAGAGCAACTGACTTTTAATCAGTAGGTCCAGGGTTCGAATCCCTGCACGCTCACCAAATAAAACAATCTCGATCTTTTGAGAAAAAGAGCATGAATGCGTTGCACTCTTAAAAGAGGAATTGACTCTCTTTATCTAGATGTTATTTGTCAAAAGCTATGCAGATCCATTTCTCTGCAAGATCTAAATAGCTATAAAGAGAAATCAGGAAACATATGAACCAATCCAGACAACACAATCAAATGGCAAACGCCATTCGGTTCCTTGCAATAGATGCTATTGAAAAGGCGGGCTCCGGTCATCCTGGATTGCCTATGGGAGTAGCAGATATCGCAACTGTGCTTTATACGCGTTTTATGTCCTATGATCCTAAAAAACCTCAATGGCCAAATAGGGACCGTTTTATTCTTTCCGCCGGCCACGGATCTATGTTACTTTATTCTCTTCTTTATTTAACAGGGTATGAAGATATTACTTTAGATCATATTAAAAATTTTCGTCGCATAAAATCGCTGACAGCAGGTCATCCTGAATATGGTCATCTCGCCGGCATAGAGACAACAACAGGTCCACTTGGACAAGGTCTTGCTAATGCTGTAGGAATGGCTATCGGTGAGCAAATCATGCACAACCGTTTTAGGACGCTCATTAACCACAAAACCTATGTCTTAGCTGGTGATGGCTGTTTAATGGAAGGAATTAGCCAGGAAGCCATTTCAATTGCAGGTCATTTACAACTCAAAAATCTTATTGTTTTTTGGGATAATAATAATATCTCTATTGATGGAGAAATCCATCTTTCTGATAGTACAGACCAATGTGCACGTTTTTCCGCCTGTGGTTGGAATACAATTAAGGTAAACGGCCATGATTTCAAAGAAATTTCTCAGGCCATTGAAAAAGCACATCAATCTGTCAAGCCAACCCTCATCGCCTGCAAAACAATAATAGGATTCGGTTCACCACATAAATCAGGGATGAATAAAGTCCATGGGGCTCCCCTAGGTCCAGATGAAATCTCTGCCACCCGTAAAGCATTAAAATGGGATGCTCCTCCATTTGTTATCCCTGATGAAATTCTTGATAATTGGCGAATGTCTGCTATCAACGCTGCGAAAAAACGTACAGAATGGGAAAAACAATTAAGAAAAGTTGATATGAAAAAACGTGCGGAATTCGAACGTTTAATGCGCGGGGATTTACCTGAAAGCCTTGATCAGGCTATTGACGATTATAAAAAAAAATTACATGAAAATCCGCAAAATGTAGCAACTCGCCAAGCTTCTGAAATGGTACTTGAGATTATCAATGATATCCTACCTGAAACTATTGGTGGATCAGCTGATTTAACAACTTCAAACAATACGAAAACAAGACAAATGTCTAGTATCACAGCGCAAGACTTTTCTGGGAGATATATTCACTACGGTATCCGAGAGCATGCTATGGGAGCCATGATGAATGGCTTGGCTCTATACGGAGGGATAATACCTTATTCTGGAACTTTTTTATGCTTTTCTGATTACGTACGTCCAGCTATGCGTCTTTCATCCCTAATGGGAATCCGTGTTATTTATGTAATGACACATGACTCCATAGGACTTGGAGAGGATGGTCCAACACATCAACCCGTTGAGCATCTCGCCAGCTTACGTGCTCTTCCAAACCATTTTGTATTTCGCCCTGCTGATGCCACTGAAACAGCTGAATGTTGGCAAATTGCATTAAAATCAAAAAAAACCCCATCAACACTGGCTCTCACACGCCAAAAGGTACTTAACATACGTAGAGACTACAAAAGCGATAATTTATGTGCCTTTGGTGCTTATGAAATTGAAAAAGCGAGTGACGAAGCACAAGTCACACTTTTTTCCAGTGGATCTGAGGTAAGTCTTGCTGTTTCTGCCCGTAAAGCTCTAGAAAAAAAGGGAATAAGAACCCGTGTCGTTTCTGTTCCTTGCTTTGAGCTTTTTGAACAGCAGTCAGATTCTTATAAAAAAACATTAATTGGTCGTGCGCCTGTCAAGATCGCGATAGAAGCAGCTGTTCGTCAAGGATGGGATAGATTCATCGGTTCTCATGGCGTTTTTATCGGTATGAAGGGTTTTGGTGCGAGTGCTCCCATTGATACGCTCTACGCTCATTTCGGGATTACCGCAGACGCTATAGTTCGTGCAGCGGAGGGAAGGCTTTGATTCTCTTATAATTTTTTTCATTCCTGATTCTGAAATCTTCGTGATCAGGTTTTTTATATAGTGATATTCAGAGGAGAATAGGCATGACAGTGCGTGTAGCAATTAATGGATTCGGTCGGATTGGGCGTAATATTTTACGTGCCATAATTGAAAGTGAACGTAATGATATTGAGGTTGTTGCTATTAATGATCTTGGTCCAGTTGAAACGAATGCCCATCTGTTGCGATATGATTCTGTACATGGGCGATTTCCCGGAAATGTTAGAGTATCGGGCAATATAATTGATGTAGGACGTGGCCCAATCAAAGTTTATGCTGAGCAGAATCCAGAAAATCTTCCATGGAACGAAGAAGGAATTGATTTTGCTCTCGAATGTACAGGTATTTTTACAAAACGTGATCAGGCCTCATCCCACCTTATCGCGGGTGCAAAAGGTGTGATTGTCTCCGCTCCTTCGGAGGGAGCTGATCTAACAGTTGTATATGGTGTTAATCATCATCAGTTAAGTCAAGAGCATAAGGTCATTTCAAATGCTTCCTGTACCACTAATTGCCTAGCACCTGTTGTCAAGGTCATACATGATAGAATAGGCCTTGAAAAAGGGTTCATGACTACGATACATTCCTATACGGGGGATCAACCGGTCCTAGATACCATGCACAAGGATCTTTATCGCGCTCGGGCATCCGCTTTATCTATAATTCCAACTTCCACGGGAGCAGCGAAAGCCGTAGGTTTGGTCTTACCACAACTCAAAGGGCTTATTGATGGTGTTGCTATCCGTGTACCAACACCAAATGTTTCTGTTATAGATTTTCATTTTATAGCAAAAAGAACAACCAGTATTGAGGAAATTAATGAAGCAATTCGTGAAGCAGCAAATAGCACCCTTAAGGGAATTCTCAGCTTTACAAACGAAAAACTTGTCAGTCATGATTTCAATCATGACATACACTCCTCTATCTTTCATATGGATCAAACGAAGGTTCTTGATGGCGTGCTGTGCAGAGTCCTGTCCTGGTACGATAATGAATGGGGTTTTTCCAATCGCATGAGTGATACAGCTGTTGCCTTTGCAAAAATGATCAAGCAATAACCCTCTGCCCTTCCATGTGCACAGCATTAAGGATCAAGCCATGATGTTTCGTACGCTGAATAACGTTAATGTAAAATCTAAACGTGTTTTGCTACGTGTGGACCTAAACGTTCCTATCAATCAGGGTCAAGTTCTAGATACAACTCGAATCCATAGGGTAAAACCAACAATTGAGGAATTATCTCGGAAAGGTGCAAAAGTCATTCTACTGACTCACTTTGGCCGCCCAAAAGGTAAAGTGACCAATCAATATTCATTACGAGGCATTCTTCAAATTATACAAAAAATTTTAGGGTTTCCTATCTTCTTTCTCGAAAATTGTATTGGGGAAGAAGTCGAGAGACATGTTCGCTCTATGAACAACGGGGATATTCTCTTACTTGAAAATACCCGTTTCCATATAGGTGAAGAAAAAAATGATCTTGCCTTCAGTCAAGCACTTTCCATAAACGGTGATATTTATGTGAATGATGCTTTTTCTGTATCTCATCGCGCACACGCTTCCACAGAAGGAGTAGCGCACCTATTACCAGCCTATGCCGGCCGTTTAATGCAAGCTGAGCTAGAAGCATTAGAAAAAGGACTCAGCAACCCGAAAAAACCAGTGGCCGCTATGGTAGGCGGCTCAAAAATTTCAACGAAGATTGATCTTCTAAAAAATCTACTTAAAAAAGTAGATATCCTTATCATTGGCGGCGGCATGGCTAATACCTTTCTTGCTGCAAAAAACTTCAATGTTGGTCAATCGCTCTGCGAACATGAACTAACAGAGACAGTACACACTATTATAGCGCAAGCTCAAAAAGACAATTGTGAACTTATTCTACCAAGTGATGCGGTCGTTGGCTACTCTTTCGAAGCTCAGACACCGAACAAGCAGTATAGTATAAAAACTATTCCACAAGATGGGATTATTCTTGATATTGGAGAAAGTTCAATACAACGCTTTTCTTCTGCTCTCAGAAAAGTCGCAACACTTATATGGAACGGTCCTTTAGGTGCTTTTGAATTGCCTCCATTCGACACAGGTACACTTATTATTGCAAAACATATCGCTGAACAGACAAAGACAGGAAACCTTATTTCTATAGCTGGTGGAGGAGATACAATAGCAGCAATCAACAAAAATGGTCTTGCAAAAGATTTTACCTATATTTCAACAGCTGGAGGCGCCTTTCTTAAATGGATGGAAGGAAAAGTGCTTCCTGGAGTCTCTGTCCTCAAGCACGAGAAGTAACTTATAATTTTTTTTTTACAAAACAGTAGATATATTGATCTACACTCGACTCCTTTTTTCTATTGGAAAAAATATTTGTGCGTACTGAAATCGAAAATTTAATTGATGAAATCAGACAGGCTATAAGTCTGTTGAGGAGGCATCTTTGACTGGGATCAAGCTATAAAAAGGTTGGAATATATTAATCGATGTCTCAAAGACGAGAGCTTATGGAAAGATCCTCACCGGACAAAAAAGTTCATGCGTGAGCGCCAGTATCTTGATAAAGTCATTAATAATATAACAGACTTAACCCGCGCATTAAACGATTCGGTTGAGCTCATTCAACTGGGAGAGGAAGAGAACGATCCTATTCTTATAGCCGATGCAGAAAAGACTATTCGCACATTGAAAAATGAAGTTGAAAATCATCAAACAGATACGCTCCTTTCAGGAGAAGCTGATGCTAATGATACTTACTTAGAAGTGCATGCTGGTGCCGGTGGAACAGAAAGTCAAGATTGGGCCTCTATGCTTCTACGTATGTACCTACGCTGGGTCGAACGACATGTTATGCAAGCTGTTGTGATGGAAATACATGAAGGAGAAGAAGCTGGGATTAAATCAGCTACAATCTTAATCAAAGGGCAAAGCGCTTATGGTCTTTTAAAAACAGAATCCGGTGTACATCGGCTTGTACGTATTTCACCTTACGATTCGAGCAGCCGTCGTCATACTTCATTTGCCAGTATTTGGGTTTATCCGGTGATTGATGACAATATTAAAATTGATCTATCTGATTCCGAAACACGCATTGATACCTATCGCGCATCCGGTGCTGGAGGACAGCATGTGAATACTACAGACTCAGCCGTTCGTATCACGCACATTCCAACCGGAATCGTTGTTCAATGCCAAGCAGAACGCTCCCAGCATAAAAACCGCGCTGCAGCATGGGAAATGTTACGTGCTCGTCTTTATGAACGCGAATTGAAAAAACGTGAAGAATTAGCTAACATTACTGAATCTTCAAAAAGCAATATTGGATGGGGACATCAAATCCGCTCTTATGTGCTACACCCTTATCAACTTGTAAAAGACTTACGTACCCGAGAAGAAAACACAGATCCACAAGATGTCTTGAATGGAAACATAGATGCTTTTATAAAGGCCGCTTTAGCACAACGCATTCCTGGAGGGAGCTGATTTTTCAAAAATCTATAGCCCTGCCTTTTATTTCCCAATCACCATACCGCACTGGATCTAGGTCACAGAATTCCACACAAGCCTTAAAAATCTTACCCATTTTACGCCGTTCTTCCGCTTCCTCTAAGGCTCTGACTGCCTCAGGTGACAAGCATCTTCTTGAAGTCGAACTCATGATCAATCTTTCTATATTATTTTTTCTATCCATTTATGCGAGAAAAATACATACAATTGAGAAAACAACAATTCTGAAAGGAAATTGTCATGAATGCAATACGGACTGCCATGCTTATGGCTTTCATGAGCGCTCTTTGTATGGTGATCGGATATCTTATCGGCGGTTGGAGTGGAACACTCCTTGCCTTCTTTACAAGCACAGCAATCAATTTTTTTTATTACTGGTATTCAGATACAATAGTCTTGCACATATACGGGGCAAAGGAATCCAATTCCGAGTCTTTTCCTGAATACCATCAGATCGTTACAAACCTTGCGAACCAAGCAAATATTCAAAAGCCAAGACTTTATATTATTCAGAACAAACAGCCAAATGCCTTTGCTACAGGTCGGAATCCGCAAAAGTGAGCCATTGCTGTGACTACTATCCTTTAACGAATTATCTGGTGTCTTATCACATGAACTAGCACATATAAAAAACCGTGACACCCTCACAATGACCCTCAGCGCAAAATTCGCTGGAACTATTTCTATGCTTGCTAATCTTGGTCTTTTTCTAAAAACCGAGCGTGATGATACCCCACATTCAGGCACTTTCAGCAGCGGGATAGCGATGATCATTGCACCTTTTGCAGCGTTTATAGTACAAATGGCTATTAGTCGGACAAGAGAATATGCCGCGGATCGGAGAGGAGCAGAAATTTGTGGAAACCCACTCTGGCTCTCGTTAGCTTTAGAAAAACTTGCATATGCTGCGCGTGAAAATGTTAACTTAGATGCTGAAAATAATACAGCAACCGCCCACATGTTTATTATCCATTAAGCGCTCAAGGAAAAGATAATATTTTTTCAACTCATCCACAAACAAAAAACCGGATTGCTGCCTTGCAGCAATTAGCTCAAAAAATGGACAAATTAAAAAAACCAGCATGGATGCAAATAAAATAGAATCAGAGCTTTACTCCTTCTTGGAGCGGATGGCGGGAATCGAACCCGCACACTCAGCTTGGGAAGCTAACAGGCTACCATTACATCACACCCGCTTCCCAGCATAACTAGCACGACTGATAAGAAGAAGGAAAGAAAAATTTTACCCACAGGAATAAAACGATCTCTATTCCTTTCCCGTTTTGAAATGTTTAGATAATTTGAGTCCCTGAGCTTGATAATGTGATCCTATAGCTCTCCCATACGGCCTCTCAGCTCGCTCGAGCATGGATTCATAAACAAGGCGACCAATAATCTGCCCATGTTCAAGAATAAAAGGAATCTCATGACTTCTCACTTCAAGAACCGCTTGTGCATCCTTACCTCCAGTCTCCGGATCACCAAAGCCCGGATCAAAGAACCCAGCATAATGGACACGAAATTCACCCAAAAAAGGATCAAAGGGAATCATCTCTGCTGCATAAAGCGATGGCACCTGAATCACTTCACGTGAAACAAGAATATAAAATTCATTTGGATCTAGCAGTAACTCACGCGTACCATCATCATAAATTGGCTCCCAAAAGTCTCGGAAATCATAGGTAGCGTACTCATCAATATTAATAACACCTGTATGCCTTTTCCCCCGATAGCCAACAAGATGATCCCCTGTTCCTATCAAATCAACGGAAATCGCGACTCCTCCTCCGCTCATATTTGGCTTATCATCAGAAATCAGCATATTTCTGGCATGAAGCTGTAACAGCATAGCTTCATCCAACCTACACAGACCTTGTCGAAACCGAATTTGTGATAAACGAGATCCTGTTCGTACAAAAATTGGAAAAGTACAGGGACTGATTTCTAGATAAAGGGGTCCATGGTACCCTATGGATATTTTATCAAATTCATGTGCATAGTCTGTCAGAACACGTGTAAAAATATCAAGCCGACCGATCGAGCTTTTAGGATTCGCTGAAGCAGAAATATGATCAGGAAGGGCAAGACTTTCTAAAAGTTGCACGATATAGACACAGCCTTTTTCAAGGACTGCACCTTCTTTCAAAGAAATTTCATGTAATTTAAATCGTTCAATTTTATCCTTCACACACATCTTTGAACCAGGCATAAAAGAAGCACGCACACGATATGCCTTCTCTCCCAAACGTACATCAAGACTTGCAGGTTGAATCTGATTACTATCAAGGGGCATAGCACTTATTAAGGCACCTTTATGAAAAAGGGTTACAATGTTTTTATCTGCAAGAATCCCAGATGAACCTCTCATAAGCTTTCTCCACCGTTGCAGAATTCTGGAATGATTAGTATCAACTTGCAAGAAAATTTCTTCATCCCTCGAGTTTCATGCATGCCCTCTGTCTGGGCTTTTCTTTACCAAAAGAAAGAAGTATACAAGGCAAGGCAGGATAAAAAAAAGGAAAAACTATGGAATTAAGAGAACCCCCTAATTACCGCACAGCAACAAAAATGATTCATGCAGGCACAGAACGCTCACCCTATGGAGAGGTATCCGAAGCGATTTATTTAACACAGGGATTCGTTTATCCAACATCTGAACTAGCCGAAATGCGTTTTAGCGGTGAAGATCCAGGATTTATCTATTCACGTTATGCTAATCCGACGAATAACATTTTTACAAAAAAAATGTGTATACTTGAAGGCGCAGAAGATGGCCGGACTGTCGCTTCAGGCATGGCTGCCGTTGCCAGTGCTATTTTATGTACAGTAAAATCCGGTGATCATGTGATAGCAGGCCGAGCCATGTTTGGTTCCTGCCGCTATATCCTTGAAACCATTTTACCACGGTATGGTGTTAAGATTTCCATCATTGACAGCACCTGTATCCAAAACTGGCAGAAAGCAATTCAGTCCAATACCCGCCTCCTTTTCTTTGAAACTCCTGCTAATCCGACTCTTGAGATTGTTGATATCGCCGCAGTCTGCAGACTTGCTCATGAGGCGGGTGCCATCGTGATTGTCGACAATGCTTTTGCTACACCACTCTATCAAAAACCCCTGACCTTAGGAGCAGATGTTGTTGTCTATTCTACAACAAAACACATTGATGGACAGGGACGCTGTCTTGGTGGGATCATTCTTTCGAGCTGTCAGTGGATAACAGAAAATCTACATGATTATCTTCGCCATACAGGACCGGCTATGAGCCCATTCACTGCCTGGATTATGCTCAAAGGCCTTGAAACTATGCCTTTACGTGTCCAGCATATGACACGTTCTGCTACAAAAATTGCGGATCTCATTGCCCAACATCCTTCTGTATCCAAGTGCTTGTATCCAGGACGCTCCGATCATCCACAAGCGGATCTCATTGCGAGGCAAATGCGCTCTGGATCAACTCTCATTGCTTTTGAAGTAAAAGGTGGGAAAGCAGCAGCATTCTCTTTTTGTAATAGCCTCAAAATACCAATCATTTCGAACAACCTAGGGGATGTACGCAGCATCATCACACACCCTGCAACGACAACCCATCAAAGTGTTCCTCCAGAAGTACGAAGTGAACTAGGGATTTCCGATGGGTTATTGCGTCTATCCACTGGACTAGAAGATACTGAGGATCTTCTTGAAGATATCAAGAGAGCACTTGATACAGTTAAAAGGTAAAGGACTCTTAAGTTTGAAGCTGCTTTCATGAAAATACGCAAACTCAGCGAAGCTCTGATTAATCAAATTGCAGCAGGTGAAGTTGTTGATCGCCCAGCAAGCGTAGTTAAAGAATTAATCGAAAACGCCATTGATGCTGAGGCGAGTCGTATTGAAATTTTTATAGAAAAAGGCGGCAAAAATCTCATACGCGTAAGCGATAACGGTTGTGGTATACAAGAAAATGAGCTTTCTCTTGCAGTTTTACGCCATTGTACATCTAAGCTAGGAAATAATATTAATGATATACGTGCCCTTGGGTTTCGTGGAGAAGCATTACCATCCATTGCTTTAGTCGCGCATCTTAGACTTTTATCGCGTACATTAAACAGTCTAACTGGAGCAGAAATTTCTGTTTCAAGAGATCAAATCTATGGCCCTCAACCTGCCGCAGCCAACCGCGGAACTGTTGTCGAAGTTCGAGATCTTTTTTATAGGACTCCGGCCCGTCTCAAATTTATGAAACCCGAACAAGCAGAAACAACTGCAATCATCGATACAATTCGGCGCATCGCGATAGCTTTTCCCTGGATTCATTTTTCAGTATCCAGAATGAATCGTACATTCATGAACTTCACTCCTCTTCAGGGATCTCATGCGCAAATTTCACGCCTTATACAAGTCCTAGGGAAGGAATTTTCTGAAAATACGGTAGAACTTCATGCAGAACATAAGGGAATTCGATTAACCGGCTTTGCAGGTCTTCCTTCATATAATCGCAGTAATAGCTTACAACAATTTTTTTATGTCAACAGACGACCAATTCGGGATAAAATAATCGCTGCTGCTATCAAAACTAGCTATGCAGATGCCATTGCACGCGACCGCTATGGCGTTGTTGCACTTTTTATTGAAATCAGTCCACTTGACGTTGATGTGAATGTTCATCCAGCTAAGACCGATATACGGTTTCGTAACCCCGATATGATTCGTACCCTGATTATAAAGGCTATCCATGAAGCTTTTAGAAGAAGTGGAATCCGCCCAGAAAAAAAAAGAACACAAGCTATGCTCAATGCTTTTCAAGTTCCATCCAAGACAGATCCTGTTTCCCATCAGTCTAGTCTATTAAGACACATCAACTTAACAAGTCTTGAAAAAACAGACAAAATACCCATTCCAAGCTATCCTCTTGGTCTTGCTCAAGCTCAGATTCATCAGAATTATATCATTGCCCAAACACAAGATGGCTTAGTGATCGTAGATCAACACGCAGCGCATGAACGCCTTGTTTATGAGGCTTTAAAAAAAGCACTCTATGCCAAACCACTTCCCTCACAAATCCTGCTCATCCCTGAAATTGTTGAACTCCCAGAAAATCATGCCGAACGACTACTCGATTATATGGAAACATTCCGTCAATTCGGTCTGAATCTTGAAAGTTTTGGCCCTGGCGCAATCGCTGTTCGTGCAACCCCTGCAATACTTGGGACAGTCAATGCTCGTGCCCTCGTCCACGACCTTGCAGATGAAGTAGCCGAGTATGAAAGCACTCATGAACTCAAAGCTATGCTTAATTATGTTGCAGCTCGCATGGCTTGTCATAGTTCTATACGTTCCGGCCGCATTCTTAAAATTGAAGAAATGAACGCGCTGTTACGCAAAATGGAGGGAACCGAAGCTTCCAGTACCTGTAATCATGGTCGACCAACCTATATTGAATTAAAAATCACTGACATTGAGCACTTGTTTTGCCGCCGCTAAAGTAGCTCCCTGAGAAAAAATAAAAGTATCGCTTTTTAAGCGATCTAATTTAGAATAGAGACAAATTCTTCAATCAAAAGGAAAAAAATTATATGTTTCCCCTGACAAAGGATGAAAATGAGGCACAACTTCAATACAAAGAGGGTGAGTATAGAGTTCTTGCACCAGGTACTTATGTTCTATGCGCTGTCACCGGAAAGAAAATTCCACTGGATGAACTAAAATATTGGAGTTTGCAGCGACAAGAAGCCTATCTCAATAGTCAAATTTCTTATACACGTGAACTAGAATGCAATCCAGAACTAAAAAAAATCAGAGTTAAGAGAGAAAAATAAATTCCGCAGCTACCAGAACATCGCCTATGGCAGAGAGGATGGGATTTGAACCCACGATAGAGTCACCCCTATGCCGCATTTCGAGTGCGGTGCCTTCAACCACTCAGCCACCTCTCCAGAAGGAGAGATAGCCCCTCCTCTTCTCTCTGACAAGTCCAAAATTATAAAATAATTATGGAAACTTCTTGACCTGAGCCGCTCTAAACCTTTATAGAGCCAGAAGTATTCTTGTTTGGAGATTCTTTACACTCTCGTTAAATTTAACAAGCCGATCAATTGTTGTTATCACAAGCTAAAGAACGGTCTCTTTCTTTGAAAGAAGAAACTGGAAGAGCGAAAGGAAAAAATGTTTGCAGTCATAAAAACTGGAGGCAAGCAGTACCGTGTTGCCGTTAATGATCTCATCGCTGTTGAAAAACTTTCCGGAAATCCGGGTGATTTTGTGGAATTTAGAGAAGTTCTCATAATCGGGAAAGATGCAAATATAGCAGTTGGTACGCCAATCGTCGAAAAGGCTTTTGTTCGAGGGGAAATCACAAAACAGACACACGCCCCAAAGGTTATTGCCTTTAAAAAGCGCCGTCGCAAAAATTCTAAGCGGACCCGCGGACATCGTCAGGCATTAACAATGGTTCGGATTAAAGAGCTTCTCGTTAGTTAAAAAGGGAGAATATCTGTGGCACATAAAAAAGCTGGTGGTTCCTCACGCAATGGACGTGATTCGGAATCTAAACGACTTGGCGTGAAAAAATTTGGCGGCCAAGCCGTTCTTTCTGGAAACATTATTGTACGTCAACGTGGGACAAAATGGCATCCAGATCATAATGTTGGAATAGGTAGAGATCATACGCTGTTTGCTCTTACAAATGGAACTGTTTTCTTTCGTAGAAAAAGTAAAGGGCGCGGCTACGTTTCAGTTCTTCCCGATCAGAAATTTTAGAATCAACGCTTAGAAAATTGAAAAGAACGTCGCGCCTTTGCCTTACCATATTTTTTACGCTCAACGACTCGACTATCTCTCCTCAGAAAACCGCATTTCTTCAAAACCACACGCAGTCCAGGTTCATAATAAGTTAATGCCTTTGAAATAGCATGACGAACGGCTCCAGCTTGTCCAGAAAGCCCACCTCCTGCAACAGATACCCTTATATCAAACTGATTCTCGCGCTTCGTAGCGACAATGGGTTGAAATAACATCATTTGCAAAACTGGACGGGCGAAATATTGATTACAATCTTTACCATTCACAACAATTTTACCAAATCCAGGCTTGATCCAGATACGCGCCACAGCATTTTTACGCTTCCCTGTTGCGTAAGAACGACCTTGGTCATCAAGTTGTTTCACATGACTCACTTCTTCAACCTTTTCAGTGACGCTCAGTGCTTTTGGAAGTTCAGAAAGGAAATTGATCTTCTTCATTATAAAATACTTCTATTCTTCGGATTTAACGCGCCAAAATCAAGCAGGTCAGGATTCTGAGCCTCATGAGGATGAGAAGAACCAACATAGACCCGCAAATTCTTAATCTGACGACGACCAAGCGGTCCACGTGGAATCATACGTTCGACAGCTTTTTTGATAATACGCTCAGGAAAACGACCTTCAAGAATCTGACGAGCTGTTCGCTCCTTAAGGCCACCAATATATCCTGTATGCCAAGAATACTTTTTATCTTGAACTTTGTTCCCTGTTAAAATAACCCTCTCAGCATTTATAACTATAATGCTATCACCATCATCCACATGCGGTGTAAAAGTAGGTTTATGTTTCCCACGAAGACGATTAGCAATAAATGCAGCTAGGCGACCTAGGATCAGTCCATCCGCACTGATGAGAACCCACTTTTTCACCACTTCAGCTGGCTTTTGGGAAAAAGTTACCATAAAATTCTTCCTTGAATATCAACCCTTCAGAATGAAGGCATTTTTTTTATCACATTACAGCTAGCGACAGGACTAATGAGCTATTATTCTCAATAAAATGTACAAGCATAAAAATCAAGTCCTAAAGAACAAAATAGGATTCTCTTGTTCATAAAAAAGCTAAGAACAAAAAAACGATCAGAATATAATTCCCTCTAATATTTTTTAGAGAACAATGCAAAGAAAAAAATTCAATGGCGAAATCCTCTCTTTAATCTTGCGGAATTTTATTGAAAAAACTCAACGAGCTTCATAAAATCTTGATAGTCGGTGGTTTGACCATCAGTCTCGAATACATCATACATACAAGGTTTTGCCATATGACAGCGGATCCTTCTTTTAAAGTCTACTCCAATTTAAAAAAAACTACAAGCGAAGAAGAGCGGGAACAACTTCTTGAAAATCCCGGGTTCGGAAAAATATTCAGCGATCACATGGCTATGATTCGTTGGTCTGAAAAGAAGGGATGGCATGATGCAAAAATTACAATACGCCAACCCTTTCAATTAGATCCTGCCAGCGCTGTATTCCATTACGCACAGGAAATTTTTGAAGGACTCAAGGCTTATCGTGGAAAAAATAAATGCATCCTTCTATTCCGTCCTGAGGAAAATGCAAGTCGTTTTGCACACTCAGCCATGCGGATGGCTATGCCTATCATACCTAAAACTCTTTTCATCCAAGCGATTGAAGAACTTGTTAAAATCGACAATAAGTGGATTCCTGAAGGAGAAGAAAAAAGTCTTTACCTACGTCCTTTCATGTTTGCCAATGAGGCATTTCTTGGCGTGCGTCCAGCAAAACAATATATTTTCTCCGTCATCGCTTCGCCGGTCGGTACCTACTTTCGAGGAAATGGAGAATCCATGATACTTTGGGTCGAAGAATATTTGAGCAGAGCTATACCAGGCGGGACCGCTACTGCAAAATGCGGTGGCAATTATGCCGCGAGCCTTGAAGCGCAAGCGCTTGCCTATAAAAATGGATGTGATCAAGTTGTTTTTCTTGATGTAAAGGAGCACCGTTGGGTTGAAGAAATCGGAGGAATGAATATTTTTTTTGTTCTAAAGGATGGGAGCTTGATCACTCCCCCGTTAAATGGGAGCATACTACATGGAGTGACACGTTCATCCATTCTAACACTTGCAAAAGATGCCGGTTTAAAGACAAAAGAATGTGCTTATTCATTCGAGGAATGGAAAAAGGATTCAGCTACGGGTTGTCTCAAAGAGGTTTTTGCTTGTGGAACCGCTGCAGTGATCACCAGTATTAGTCAAGTGCGTCATGAATCCGGAGAATTTACAATAGGTGATGGAAAAATAGGTCCGATTGCACAGCAGCTGCGAGGAAAACTCATAGGAATACAGCGTGGCATGATTCATGATCCATACGGATGGGTCCACACACTTCAACTTTAAAATACGATTTGATAACAATCAATCATATTCACCAAAACGGTTATGAATCAGCTTCTCCAACGCATCAAGCACAGTCGCAGCCTCGTGCCCAGAAGCCTTTATAGTAATCATGCTTCCAGAGGAAGCTGCTAAGATCATTAATCCCATAATTGAAGTTCCTCCAACCGCTATATCATCTTTTTCAACGGTTACTCGTACATTATCATAAGAAGAGACGACTTTAACAAATTTTGCTGAAGCTCGCGCATGAAGACCCCGCTTATTGCAAATGAGCACTTTACGAGTTAAAATCTTGTCAGAACATAGAATATGACAGGGTTCTCTTTTCATTATTCAGACAGAATCATACTGGGAATATTAATGTATTTTCGTCCTGCGTCCTGAGCCGCGTGAAGAGCATCGATCAAGCTATCTGATTGACGTATGCTCGCTAACTTAATGAGCATTGGCAAATTAACACCTGCGAGAACCTCAACCCTACCTTCTTCTAAAACAGAAATCGCTAAATTTGACGGCGTCCCTCCAAACATATCAGTCAGAATAATAACACCAGAACCGCTATCAACTAAACGAACCGCTTTTATAATATCATTACGACGCTGCTCCATATCGTCATCTGCAAAAATGCATACGGTTGCAAACTTTTCCTGAGGACCCACAATATGTACAACTGCATAAAGAAACTCTTTAGCTAAACTACCGTGCGTTACGAGTACAACTCCAATCATTTAACCCCCTTGAGATCATTTCATTTCTAGAAGAAATTTACAAAAAAGGCTATGTGAAATTCGAAGAGAATCTTATTTTTTAAAAGGTATCCAATGAGTTATCAACAAGGTTGCCTCAATAGCATGACAAAGCGCAAAGATACTGCTTTTTCTCAGTTGAGGAAGTTTCAGTAATGGCACTTTAATACCAAAAGCTCGACAATAAACCTTTTCGTTCCCCACTTTGAACAAGTTCCACCACAATATCCAAACGGGTTTTTGATTCAAAATCCATTTGAAACAATCCTGCTCACCAAATATCTATCGCACCTGCAATCTGGTATGGCGTACAAGCAAAAAGTTCTCCAGAAATATTTTCAAGCTCCACGGAATCATCCCCGACGAGAGTAGCCTTTCGACCAGCGTGATGCCCACGCTCAACAAGCGCTAAAGTTACAACAGACTTACCTGAACCTGAGGGGCCAATGATCAAAATACAAAATTCTCCAAGCTGCAATGCATTACCTTTTTGAATTTTCATACCCTTTCCTGCTGCTCCGCTTATAAAAAGTGCTACGACGCTATTTCCGGTAAGCTGATAATAAAACGCGCACCCAGCCAACGACCTGAACCTACTTCATCAAGAATATTGGATGCTGTCAATGTTCCGCCATGAGCATTAATAATCTGCCGGCTTATAGAAAGCCCAAGACCAGAATTTTGCCCAAAGGACTCTCGATCAGGACGATCTGTATAAAAACGTTCAAAAACACGTTCAATATTACCAGCGCGGATCCCCGGTCCGTTGTCTTCCACGATAATCAAAATGCGACGATCACGCTTTTTTGCATAAATACGAATTTCACCTCCATGTGAGGGGATAAAAGAGCGGGCATTTTCAATCAAATTAGAAATCACTTGCCAAAGCCGCAAATCATGGCCAGCAACAAGGTATTTTGTCTGATCATTCCGTCGTTCAATTTCAAGGCTTATATCAGCGACCACCTTGTTTTTTCGAACTTCTCGTGCCGCGCGCACCAAATTTTCAAGTAAGATCTCAATATCTACAGCATCAGAAGCCTCGCGGGCAAGCTCTGCATCAAGCCGCGAAGCACCTGAAATATCAGTAATCAAACGGTCAAGTCGGCGCACATCATGATGAATCACATCTAATAAACGTTTGCGTGCCTCAGCTGTTTTAGCAAGTGGTAAGGCTTCTACTGCACTTCCAAGCGAAGTCAGAGGATTCTTTAATTCATGACTGACATCCGCTGCAAAACGCTCAATAGCCTCAATGCGAGCATATAATGCATCGGTCATATCACGGATTGATCGAGATAAATTACCAATTTCATCCTGACGAAATGAATAATCAGGGATCTCAATACGCTTGTTTGTACCGTGCCAAATGCGATCAGCAGCAGCAGATAATCTACGAAGAGGAGTAGCAATTGTGGATGCAAGGAATAAGGAAAGGATAGACATGACTCCTGCAACAACAGCAAAAATTTTAAAACTGTTCTTACGTTCTCCACGAACAATATCATCAATATCAGAAGCAGTTGTTGACAGCAGTAAAACCCCAAGAACAGCATGATAACGCTGAATCGGCACCGCTACAGAAACAACTAAGTCTCCTTGCCTATTTCGCCGTTGCGCAGTCGCTACAATACCATTAATTCCCTGAACAACCTCAGGGAACAATACAGCCTGAGTCTCAGGCTGCTGTTCGTTCTCCGGAAAAAAATCCTTGCTGTATAATTTTTTCAACCATTGGCCAAAAGCCTCAAACCAATGAGAGTTATCCTTCAATCCAGGTAAATTATAACTCAAAACCTGCCCGCTTGAATACAGTAAACGCGAATCAAGAAGAAGAGTAGCATCCATACTGTAAATACGAGCACGTGTTCTCGTCGGAGAAATCACACCTCGCAAAAGAGGGGATACACGCTCAGGATTAATGGCAAAATCAAAAATTTCATTTTTCTGAGCATGATGAGCAGGCTGTGAATCGATAAAACACTCAGGGTCCCCAGCAGCAGCAATAGCAGCAGCAATAATCTTACCTTGAGTTCTGAGACTCTCAATCTTCGCATCAACTAATCCATCGCGAAACTGATGAAGATACAAAATTCCTAAAAAAAGCGCTCCCAAAGCTGCAAAATTAAGAATCACAATCCGCCGTTTTAAACTAGAAAATAAATGTTTGAACAGGCGCCGTAATGAAAGCTGTTGCTTTTTCCCTTCTAGCGCAACATCCTGCTCACTACTGTTATATTTTTTCGCCATCATTCGGCATACCCGACCATTCCTTACCTACAGCGGACTCTCATCATATTTCACGAAAACGATAACCAACACCATAAAGTGTTTCAATCATCTCAAAATTCTCATCAACCGCTTTAAACTTTTTACGCAAGCGTTTAATATGACTATCAATTGTACGATCATCAACATAAACCTGATCATCATAAGCCGCATCCATCAGTGCATCCCGGCTCTTTACAACACCAGGACGTTGAGCTAAAGCCTGTAAAATGAGAAACTCAGTCACAGTTAATGTGACGAAATCACCTTTCCAAGTACAAGTATGACGCTCTTGATCCATGACAAGTGCGCCACGTTCAAGGGATATCGCAATATGATTCACTGACTTTGGGGCTTCACGGGCAGCAGCACGTCGTAAAACGGCCTTCACTCGTTCGACCAACAATCTCTGGGAAAATGGCTTGGTTATAAAATCATCCGCACCCATTTTTAGTCCAAAAAGCTCATCGATCTCATCATCCCTCGATGTCAAAAAAATCACAGGTAAATCAGATTTTTGACGTAAGCGGCGTAATAACTCCATACCATCCATACGCGGCATTTTAATATCTAAAACAACTAAATGGGGCGCACGGCTTGTTAAGCCTTCAAGAGCGGAAGCTCCATCTGTATAAGTTTGTACCCGATACCCTTCAGCTTCAAGCACGATTGATAAAGACGTTAAAATATTGCGGTCATCGTCAACAAGTGCAATAGTCTGAGGAATAGTTGATGCATCTTTCATTCTTTAAACTCTTTTCTTTTTGCAATCTGTTCTGTTTTTTAAATAGACAGCTTTTCTCATTTGAATGCCGATTTCAGTAAAATGACATCTTATAGCGTATCGCTGATTCCTGGATCATCTAGCACAATGGAAAAAAGAGATGGAGATGAAATTTGACTTCTCATGGGTTTTCCCACATTCAGGGGATCATATCCTGTTTCTTTCATTCTCCTCTGCGTATCATGTTCAGATTCATTCTGAACATAAGTTTCCTTGATAGCCTGCTTGACATTTCTTACCTGCTGCCTCCACTGACACACAGCAAGACGTCCTGTAATAGGAGACAAAGGCTGCCATTCTACAAGAGCTACGCTATCTGCAACCCATGCCATATCCGCCTTTGCCCATACCGATCTGGAAAGCCATTGGCATATTCTGCTAGGATCGCCTGTTTGCGCTCTTTCAATCTGAGCTAAAAGATAAAATGTGCTCTCTGTATAATCGATGTCTGCGATACTCTCTGCATTCTGACGAGCGATTGCCAGCTCACCGACTTCCAGAGCCGCTCTCGCCACAAGCATTCGCGACTCACGGTTTTCAGGATTGATACACGCTAACTGATGAGCACGTTCTAATTTATCACCACAAGCAGTTTCCGGTCCTATATAAGTGAATCCTAAATCAGGATGAGGAGTCACTTTCCACATCTTTTCAATAAGCCTAGATCCTCTCGGTCTTTCCTGTAATCTGAATAAAATAGATGCTGCAATATTAATAGCAGGGACAAAAGAAGGTTGCAGCTTATACGCCTTCAGAGCAATGCGCCGCGCTTCATCAGGATAATTTTCAAACATATCCCTAGCCTGGCCTATCATTAAAACAACACGATGATTTAAAAAATTTTCCTTTTTTAAACCCCATTTAGATTGAGTCTTACAAAATTTGTTCAACAAAAGAAGAGCCTGCTTCCATTCTCTGCTTCGAGCTAACATATCAAGACTCTTAAAAGTAGCCCATTTCAAACTAGGATTGAGACTTAAAGCCTCTTGTGCATATTGATATGCTTCTTCGACTGCATCTCTTTGCAGAGCATCAAGAAATAAACTCCTTAAACCGAAAAGGCGCGTATGCGGATTATTGAGCATGGATTCAAAAATATTAACCGCCCCTTTATGATCAAAGTTAAACAACCTCAATTTTCCATCTAAGACAAGAAAAAGTGGATCACGATTATCCAAATTTTTTCTACTTCGATCTATCATACGCTGGGCCCCGGCCATATCCCCGGCAAAAGCAGAGACCAGTCCTATGGAAAGAGCTTCATATGCGCGCTCTCTATTTTTTCTCTTCCAGATACGACTGAAGATAACAGGTGATAAAAAAATATTTTTTAATAGAGTCCACAGTAAAAGAATAAAAACAATAGAAAGAAAAAAAGCTAAAACAGCGGTTAACAGTGAGACACTCATACGAGTGTTCTGCACGGTTAGAACAAGATATCCTTGGGAGTCTTCGAGCCACACCAAACCGCGACTCATCAAAGCAATTAGCAAAAGATAAAGGAACAGGCGGAGCATACAAATATTGTCCTGTTTATTCATGCGAGCGTGATAAAATGACTTCAGCTATCAACTGAGAAAGAAGAGTATCTATCTTGTTACGCATATGAAGCTTTTTCATAAAATCACTAGAAATGAGCTTTGCCTCATGAGGAAGCATCTTCCATTCCTTTTCGGCCTGTGCATACTCGCCACGAGTCATGGCCACTTCCATCCTAGCTGTAATCGCACTTGCTGTCTGTCCTTCAACTAAACCAACAGGCCTGACTGATACAAACGCGCGAACTTTATCCAATAATGTTGGGAATATACCACTAGAAACACTCTTTTCCAGGAGAGCAATCCTATCAGCAAGATTCGTAAAACCTATCGATAAATCAATAGAAGAAGGCAAGCCCTTATCAGCATTCTCTTTGAGAAACTCAAGAGGAAAATCAGAAGGTGCAACGGATTCAAAGATCAATAATTCATTTTTATACGAGCTACCACGATTCAGTGCGCTCTTCAACGCATTTGCTGCGATCAGCAAACTCATATCTCCAGAAATTTTCTTTCTCTTTTGCAAAAGTGAAGCCATCTTTCTTTCAGTACCGCGGACAAGCGATTGTACTGTAGAAAGATTTTTTTTAACTTCCTCGAAGTCTTTTAACCTCTGTTCAAGCACACGAATACGCTGTATCACAGTCCCTTTCTGAAATTCAACACCATTTTCAGAAAGAATGTTACGCATTTCCTCTACAACGATACATGCAGCAGCAGCTTTTCTTTCTGCTTTCATAGCAAGATTAAAAATATCCGCAACATTTTTACGAAGTCCGCTCACCTCTCTTTCAAGAGAAGCCTTGCTTTGCAAAGAAGATATATTGTTAACTTGCTTCTTGAGAAGCCTCAATTCATTTTCAATGCTAGAGTCTGAAAAATTTGCCACTCTTGCTGAAACAGCTGGAAGAAACCCTTCTCTCTGAAGAAAACTGACGCTCACCAACGCTGCAATCGCACCGAAAATACCAGATAAAATAAGAAAAAAGACAGATCCTCTATTTCTCTGTTTTTCTTCTTGAGTCGATTCTACATTTATCGGGTCTCCATTTTTATCCGACAGAATTTCTTCTTCTGAAAAAAAAGAAGCTTTCTCTTCTCGTTTCCTCGAATCTTCCTGTTTTATCTTCATCTCCTCAGAAAGGAATTTGCAGGCGTAGAGATACCCAAAACTAAGATCTTTTCCGTGATAAATCCAATAAAGAAAAGAGCGCCTTCTCCGTTGGTTCGTCAGCACTGAATAGCTGCTGGCATCCAAACGCATGAGATACACTTTTAGCAATACGGGGCGAAAGACACAAGATCTTAGTTTCAAGCATCACAAAATTCGTACATGCTTCTAAAAAACAAGCAAGATTCGCAGAGGAATAAAGAAGAACAAAATCAATTGTTTTCGGAAATCCTTTTTTTTGTATCGAAGAAGGTGCTAAAATTTCTGTATCATAAACCTCAAGACTATCTATTCTCACTCCAAGCTTTTTACAAAAATTTTCTAGCACCGGACGCCGTTTACGGCCTGCAAGGTAAATAAAATGTTTATGTCTCTTTTTCCTTTTCCCAATTTCAATGCAGAGTTCATCAACATTCTTTGCAACAATGATAATCGATGTAAAATGATGTTTATACGCTGCCTGCGCAGTACGTTGCCCAACACAGTACAATGGAAGCGTTAAAAGACGATGGAAACAAAATAACGGTTGTAAAAATGCGTTTGCACTTGTAGCAAGCACAGCATCATATTGTTCCTTGGAAAGGACCGCCGCATGCATAGGCTTTATTCTGCTAAGCGGAAGTATAAAAGGTTCAAAAAAACCGGAGGAGAATAATTGATTCGCTGTTCTGAGCGCGGCCGGATAGGGCCGGACAATTAAAACAGAGCAACGCGTAAACACTTTAAACCCACCCCTCAAAAAAAGCAAAGCCAGCGTCTTTTTTAAGCTGTTCTGCTGCCTGTTGACCAATGTCTTCTGCATCCTCAACAGAACCGTGCAAACGAAACTCATGAGAGATTCTGCCATCCTGCGTAATAATCATACTCATAAAATAAATGTCATCGCCACGAACACGTGCTAATCCTCCAAGTGGCGTGCAACACGAACCATCCAACCTAGACAGAAACATCCTTTCACAAGCCATTTCGTAATGAGTAGCAATATCGGCCAAAGGCCGAATAAAAGCGTCAATATTGCTATCGCTGACACGACTTTCTATAACAAGAGCTCCTTGCCCAGGAGCCGGAAGAAAAAATTCAGGCTCCAGAATTTCTGTCGCGACAGCCTGAAGGTGTAGCCGTCTCAGACCAGCAAGCGCGAGAAAGGTCCCATCCATCTTCGTCTCTTTTAAGCGACTCAGGCGAGTTCCGATATTCCCGCGGCAAGGAACAATCTTCAAATCAGGACGGATTTTACGGACAAGCGCTTTTCTGCGCTTTGAAGATGAACCGATGGTTGCCCCATATGGCAAATCACGAAGATGAGAGACTGCTTTACCAATAAAAGCATCTCGCGGATCTTCGCGTTTCAGATAAACAGATAAATGCAACCCATCAGGCAAAACGGTTGGCATATCCTTAGTAGAATGAACAGCGACATCAATCCGCCCCTCCTTGAGAGCTATTTCTATTTCTCTCGTAAAAAGCCCTTTTCCACCAAATGCAGAAAGAGAAGCATTCATTATTCGATCCCCGGCTGTTGACATTGCTATGATTTCAAAAGCAGAAGATGGAAGGGTATGCATCTGCATCAAACGCGTACGAACCTCCTCGGCCTGAGCAAGTGCCAATGCACTACTCCGAGTGCCAATCCTTAAAACAGGTATTTGCATAGGATTTTTTTCCGTGCTACGAATCTATTTTGTACAAATTACAAGGGTTAGCCTTATATGCGTGTTCTAGGAATAGAAACAAGTTGCGATGAGACAGCGGCCGCTATTGTTGAGCGTAATGATATGACAGGAAATGGCATGATCCTTTCTAATATCATATTAAGCCAAGCAAAGGATCATGCCCCTTACGGTGGAGTCGTTCCAGAAATTGCAGCTCGGGCCCATATTGAAATCCTTGACGAATTGATAAAAAAAGCGTTAGAAAAAGCGAACATCGCTATTCGAAACATTGACGCAGTAGCCGTAACCTCTGGGCCAGGCCTCATTGGTGGATTGATCGTTGGCCTCATGACTGCTAAAGCCATTGCGTTTGCAACGAAAAAACCTTTTATCGCTATTAATCATCTCGAAGGCCATGCCCTAACCGTACGGCTTACGAATCAATTACCTTTTCCGTATCTTCTCCTCCTTATCTCAGGTGGCCATACTCAAATGCTTATGGTCCAAGACCTTGGAAAATATAAATGTCTTGGGACAACTCTAGACGACGCGCTTGGTGAAACATTTGATAAAACCGCAAGATTACTTGGTCTCCCCTATCCTGGAGGACCCGCTTTAGAAAAAGCAGCTGCGAGCGGTAATCCCGATCGAATTCCACTCCCTCGCCCTCTTAAAGGAAAAAAGCTCGATTTCTCATTTTCTGGCCTCAAAACGGCAGTGCGAAAAGCAGCAATAGAACTATCTCCTCTGAAACAGCAGAATATCGCTGACATTTCCGCTGCCTTTCAAATGGCTATCACAGATATATTAGTTGATAAAGTCAGGCGCTCTCTTCCCCTATTTCGCGATGCATTTCCTGATATAGAAAACCCAGCTCTTGTCATAGCAGGTGGGGTTGCTGCGAACAAAGCCATTCGCTCTCACTTAGAAAAAGTCTGCAAAAAAGATGCCTTTCAATTCGTTGCGCCCCCTTTTGAATTATGCACAGACAATGCAGCAATGATCGCTTGGGCAGGAGCTGAACATCACGCCAGGGGAGAACAAAGCAAGATTGATATAGCACCACGTTCTCGGTGGCCTCTCGATGAAAAAAACAGCTTTAAAGATTCTCAAGGAGCAAAAGCATGAAAGGATGTATTGCTATCCTTGGAGGAGGAGCCTGGGGAACAGCTTTAGCTATCACCATGGCGCATGTGGGGTACAAGATCTCTCTTTACGTCAGGGATGACAATCATGCAGAAACTATCAATAGCACACGGACTAATAATCGTTATTTACCAACAATCAGACTACCTCAGAGCATCCAAGCTACTTCTGACCCATATCAGGCATTCCAAAATGTAGATCTAGTCATGGCTGCGATCCCTGCACAAACCCTTTCCATCATTCTTAAATCCCTCATCTCATTTATTCCTCAGAAAATTCCATTGGTTCTTTGCTCTAAAGGAATAGAACGCTTGTCGGGACGTTTTATGTCTGATATTGCAAAAGAGATATGTCCACAGAATCTCATTGCAACCCTTTCAGGTCCTGGATTTGCAGAAGAGGTTGCAAAAGGATTGCCAACCGCGGTTACAATCGCAGCGCATAATCATCATCTTGCACACCGTCTAGCATACATGCTTTCAGGTCCTGTTTTTCGCTGTTATGCTTCAAGTGATATGATGGGAGTGGAGCTTGGGGGATCACTGAAAAATGTACTTGCTCTAGCAGCCGGGATAACCGTAGGCCGTGGACTTGGTGCAAGTGCGCAAGCAGCTATTATAACACGTGGATTCGCTGAAATACGGCGCATTGGTAAAGTTCTCGGTTGTCGAACCGAAACTATGACAGGACTTTCCGTTCTTGGAGATTTAATCCTTACCTGTTCATCACCACAATCACGCAATTATAGATATGGAACAGCGTTGGGCTCAGGACAAGAAACGGATGGATTCCCCCTGGCAGAAGGCGTAGCAACAGCACCTATCTCCGCGTTGATGTACGACAAATACAGCATTGATGCACCTATCATTCGTGCAGTCGCATCCATTCTTACTCAAGAAATAAAGGTCGACGATGCAATTGAAGCACTTATTAACCGTCCTCTTAAATTTGAGGATTAAAGAAATCTATCCAAGACGAGTCTCTTCCATAACTCAACAACGAATAGAAAGGAACTCCAAGCTAGAAAATCTTCATTGTCTCCACATGATCAGAATGATAGAAATTAAAAAACCTTGTCCTATAAGTTTACGAGAGAATCAAGAAAACTGCTCTTTTCTTCCTCTCTGACTTGCGTGAATATTTTTGCAGACAATCATAAGACAATTCACTTTACTTGAAAAAATCCCTTGGAGAAAAAATGACAGGCCGTACAATTTTAATCGTTGATGACGATGATGCTTTATGCTCTATTTTAGTAGAGCAGCTTCAAACATACAAAGAGTTCCACGTTCTTATTCAAAGTGATGCCAGCAGTGCCCTCCAAACCATCAAAAATGAAAACATTGACCTTGTAATCATGGATATTGGCCTCCCCGATATGGACGGGCGAGAAACAGTTAAAATTCTGAGACGCGATGGATTCCGTGCACCGATTCTTATGCTAACCGGTCATGATACGGATTCTGACACGGTATTAGGACTGGAAGCAGGCGCCAATGATTATATTATCAAGCCATTCCGTTTTTCTATCCTGCTCGCTCGGATTCATGCGCAGCTGCGTCAATACGAACAAAGTGAGAATGCTACATTTCAAGTTGGCCCTTATATTTTTAAGCCTGGACAGAAATTATTAATGGATAAAAAAGGCACAAAAATCCGATTAACAGAAAAAGAAGCTGCTATTATCAAATATCTTTACCGCGCAGGAGACACTATTATCAGTCGTGATACCTTACTTGAAGAGGTTTGGGGATATAATTCCGGTGTGACAACACATACTTTAGAAACACATGTTTACCGACTCCGTCAAAAAATGGAGCAAAATCCTTCTAATGCCCAAATTCTTGTAACAGAGAGCGGAGGATATAAACTGCTTCCTTAACCGCCGCACGTCAATAAAAAAAACACTGAGTTCAAAACCACATTTCATCATAACAGAAAGGAATGATGTTCCCTCTTTCATTTTAAAAAAAAAAGGATTGAATTCAGTCGAATTCATGACTGTAAAAAAGCTATTCCTGAAGATAGAAAACAATCTCTTTCTTGATATATTGAAAGAAAATTATTTTTTAGAATCTCTTCTTTTTAGCTTTAAAAACTATGACTTCATTCTCTTCTTACTTTAGCTTCGCCTACATACATATAAGGGGAAATCAGTATGCAGAAAAAGAAAACAGGACGTGGACGTATTTACAATTCTATCACAGAAACAGTCGGCGAGACACCTATTGTAAGGGCAAACAAGTTTGCAAAAACAACAGATATAAAAGGAAATCTTTTCCTTAAGCTCGAGTTTTTTAATCCGTTAGGAAGTGTCAAAGATCGTATAGGCACTGCATTAATTGAAGCTCTTGAAAAACATCATCAAGCGACACCCGGGAAAACAGTCCTTATTGAACCAACATCTGGAAATACAGGAATTTCCCTCGCTTTTGTTGCTGCTGCAAAAGGGTATAGTCTCATTTTAACCATGCCAGAAACCATGTCCAGCGAAAGGCGTAAATTGTTAAAGCTTCTTGGAGCCGATCTGATTCTTACAGAGGGATCAAAGGGAATGAAAGGTGCCATTGCAAAAGCAGAAGAACTCGCAGAAAAGACTCCACATGCTATTATTCCACAACAATTTGAGAATCTTGCTAATCCAGAAATTCATAGGAAAACAACAGCACAAGAAATCTGGAACGATATGAACGGAGAAATTGATGTGTTTATAGCTGGAGTCGGAACAGGTGGGACAATTACCGGAACAGGGCAAGTTCTCAAATCACTTAAATCAGACATCACTATTATTGCAGTAGAGCCACAAGAGTCCCCTGTTCTATCAGGTGGCACATCCGGTTCACATAAAATTCAGGGAATAGGCGCCGGCTTCATCCCTAGAGTCCTAGATACAGACATCTATGATGAAGTCATAACAGTTTCCAATGAAGATGCCTTTAAAAATGCTAGGGCTATGGCCAAGACTGAAGGGATTCCAGTTGGCATCTCCTCCGGGGCAGCTCTTACCGCGGCCATTGAAGTCGGAAAAAGATTAGAAAATAACAAAAAAAACATTGTTGTTGTTATTCCATCCTTTGCCGAACGTTATTTCTCAACACCTCTCTTTGAAGACTAAAAAAGGATCCGCACATTTTTTGCATGCTTCATGAATAAAAAAAGAAATCAAGGAGTACCAGCCGCAGCTGCAAGACGTTCTTGCGCTTTTTTCCCTGGGATAGCCTTATTCGGATTATAGCGCGCAGGACGTTTAGCAAGGCTGGCCTTATCAAGAAAACGTAAAACACGATCTGTTGGTTTAGCACCCTGACCCAGCCAATACTTGACCCGCTCCACGTCGAGTTGCGTATGTTTATCCTCTTCCTGGAGAATTGGATTCCACCAACCTACTTTTTCAAGAAAACGACCATCTCGCGGACTACGCGCATCAGCAACAACAATGTGATAATAAGGTCGTTTTTTAGAACCGGCACGGGCCAACCGAATTTTTAATGACATATAAACACTCCTGTCAGTTCGCTAGGAAACTTGTTATTCTTCCTGCATATCTACGACACCTTCATGATGACGCACAACCTCACGTACAATAAATTTAAAAAATCTTTCTGCAAAATCAGGATCTAAATGCGCTTTATTCGCAATAAAACGTAAACGATCAACCTGAACTCTTTCCCTGTCATGATCCACCGATGCAAGGCCAAAACGTGCTTTTAACATACCGACGACCTCAGTACAACGGAATCTTTCTGCTAAAATATGAATCAGGGCTGCATCAAAATTGTCAATAGAATCACGGAGAACTAATAACTCTTGAGGAATCGATTCTTCTTTCATTCCTATTATTTCTTTCTTGGCAAACCAGGAAATCCCACATCTTGCAAAACTCTCAACGAGTTCGCATCCATATGCCTATTCTCTCCTGAGATAAGACCACCAAACACACCTTTCAGACCCTTTATCCCCCTCTGTTTCCCCATGACTTTTATAAGTTCAGCCATCTTCTTATGCATTTTTAAGAGTTGATTGATCTCTGAGGAATTTGTACCTGAGCCTTTAGAAATACGCTTTTTTCGGCTATGTTTTAGAATCTCAGGATGAGCTCTTTCCTCCAGAGTCATAGATGAAATAATAGAAATGTACCGTTTAAACAGGCTCTCATCAAGACCAGAGAAAATCTTATTTTTTAAACCTCGCATGCCTGGTAAAAAACTGATAATGTTACTCATCCCGCCAAGCCTTTGCATCTGACGTAGTTGCTCAGCCAAATCACTCAGATCAAACCTCCCTTCCTGCATCTTTCTTGCAATCGTTTTCGCTTTGTCTAGATTAACCGTTTCAGAAGCTTTCTCAACAAAAGAAACAATATCACCCATACCAAGAATCCGATCAGCAATCCGACGAGGATAGAATCCTTCCAGTGCATCTAGTTTCTCACCAGTGCCAATCGCTTTGATTGGCATACCTGTTACAGCACGCATAGAAAGAGCAGCACCACCACGTCCATCTCCATCCATACGCGTGAGAATAATACCGGTAATCCCGAGATATTGATCAAAAGAACGAGCAATATTAACGGCATCTTGCCCTGTCAAACTATCGGCAACAAGTAAAATTTCATGTGGAAGAACCTTGCGTCTGATCTCTCTTATTTCTTGCATTAAAGCTTGATCAATATGTGTACGGCCTGCGGTATCAAGAATAACAACATCCTGTCCGCAAAGCTTAGCCCTTTCTAGGGCATGACTAGCAATCGCAATTGGTGATTCCTCAGAATCAACCGGAAGAGTCAAAATACCCAACTGCTCCCCAAGCTGACGTAATTGCTCTTGTGCAGCTGGACGAAACGTATCAAGAGAAGCCATTAAAACTTTTTTGTTTTTCCTAAGAGTCAGACTCCTCGCAAGTTTCGCAGTTGTTGTCGTTTTACCGGATCCCTGAAGTCCTACCATCATAAGCACAACGGGCGCAGAAGCCTTCAGGCTAATCTCGACAGCTTCATGGCCGAGCATCTCAATCAGCTCGTCATGAACAATTTTAACAACTAATTCCCCTGGCTTAATAGATCTAATAATCTCAGCGCCAACCGCCTTATCTTGTACCCTCTTTATAAAAGACCGCACAATATCTAAAGCTACATCAGCTTCAATTAACGCGCGACGAACTTCACGTAAAGCAACAGAAACGTCTTTTGCAGAGAGAGCCCCCCTTCCGGTTAAACCAGTAAATATAGAACCTAGCCGTTCCTGCAGAGAATCAAACACCGGGGACCTCATAAAAAAAAATCAAAGAACACCGTGGAGTGGGATATATTCCTTTTAAAAACTATCAAAAAGCGATATCAAGCGTCCTAAAATACCAAGAACATTTTGTCAAGCTATTCCATAGCTCTCGTCTGAAGAGTTATGCATGGATGGGCTCTGAAAATGTTGACAAAGCTGCTTCACGCACCGCTTCAGACAGAGTTGGATGCGCATGGCATATCCGCCCAAGGTCTTCAGATGAACCGCAGAATTCCATAAGAACAGCGATTTCATGAATCATTTCTCCAGCACAAAACCCAATAATATGCCCCCCTAAAACACGATCAGTTTTAGCACATGCTAAAATCTTCACAAAACCATCTGTATGTCCATTCACTCGCGCACGTCCGTTAGATGTAAAAGGAAATTTACCGATTTTATAAGCAATCCCAGCAGCTTTCAGTTCTTCTTCTGTTTTCCCGACAGAAGCAATTTCAGGTTGTGTATAGACAACAGATGGGATTACATCAAAATTAACATGCCCTCCTTTTCCTGAAAGAATTTCTGCAACAGCAATGCCCTCATCTTCTGCTTTATGAGCAAGCATAGGCCCTGTAACGACATCTCCAAGAGCATAAACGCCCGCAACACTCGTACGCCAATTTTTGTCAATCTTAATCCTCCCATCTCCATCAAGCAGGACACCTACTTCCTCCAAGCAAAGACCTTCTGTAAACGGATCACGCCCTGTTGCAACCAAAACTACATCTGCTCTCTCATGAAAAAGGCTTACGCCTTGAGCTGATTCAAAACTAACAACAACACCTTTCTGTTCTTTTTTTACAGCTATGATTTTCATACAAAGTCTATAAATAATACCTTTAGCTTCCATACACTTCTGAAAAGTCTTTGAAAGCTCTCTATCCATCCTACCAAGAACTTTATCAAGAAAATCGATCACTATTACTTTTGTGCCAAGGCGTTGCCATAAAGAACCCAACTCACTGCCAATCACACCGGCCCCAATAACAATCATACTTTTCGGGACTGTTCTTAAAGAAAGTGCGCCCGTTGAAGAAACAATAACCTTTTCATCAAAAGAAATATCAACCCCAGGAATCGCAGCAGCCTTCGATCCTGTAGCGAGAACAATATTCTTTGTTTCAAGTACTTTCTTCCTACCGTTTTGTTCTATCACTTCGACTTTCCCGCTCTGAAGAAGACTTCCAGTCCCAACAAAATGAATGATTTTATTTTTCTTAAAAAGAAAGGTAAGACCTGTGATATTCGCATTCACTACTGATTGCTTATGAGACATCATTTCAGCAATATCTAGCTCTGGTCTCCTCACTTTAATACCTATGCTATCAAATCCCTTGCTGAGTTCCGCGTAAATTTCTGATGCTTGCAACAAAGCTTTAGAAGGAATACAGCCAACATTAAGACACGTGCCCCCTAAAGTGTCCCGCTTTTCTACAACAGCTACTTTAAGCCCAAGCTGTGCCGCCTTAATAGCGCAAACATAACCGCCAGGACCTGAGCCTATTATTACGACATCGTACACAACCTTATTCCTTCTAAATCGCATAATCGCATGTCCTATGCTTTATGCTCTCGACCAACTTCCTAAAAAAAAATAATAAGATCATTATTCAAATATCAAAAATAAAGCGCTCTGGATACTCCAGACTTTCCTTAACACGAACAAGAAAAGTAACAGCCTCCTGGCCATCAACGATCCTATGGTCATAAGAAACAGCTAAATACATCATTTGGCGGATCACAACCTGCCCATTTATGGCGATTGGCCGTTCTCGAATCGCATGCATTCCTAGAATACCCGACTGCGGCATATTCAAAATCGGTGTGGACATTAAAGAACCATACTTTCCACCATTTGTAATGGTAAAGCTCCCATCCTGCATATCAGAAAAAGATAATCTCCCATCACGAGCGGATTGAGCAAGACGTCCAATTTCTTTTTCAATTTCAACGATCGACAGACGATCGGCATCCCGGACAACAGGCACGACAAGCCCTTTTTCTGTACTCACAGCAATACCGATGTGTGCATAATTCTTATAAAGAACATCATCCCCATCAATTTCAGTATTTAGTGCTGGAACCTCCTTCAAAGCACAGCAGACAGCTTTCGTGAAAAAACCCATAAAACCAAGTTTGATTCCATGTTTTTTCTCGAAGACATCTCGATAGCGTTTGCGCAAAGTTATAACCGCCGTCATATCTACTTCGTTAAAAGTAGTTAATATCGCTGCTGTATTCTGTGCATTTTTTAAACGGCTAGCAATCGTTCTACGCAGTCTGCTCATACGAACACGCTCTCCAGCTTTCACAGAAGGAAATGCCGATTTCAGCACACTTGAATTATGCTGTCTCGATAGGGTGTTGACTACATCTTCTTTCAAAATCTGTCCACGCTTACCAGAACCTTTTACCTTATCAATCAGCAAATGATTTTCTGCAATAAGCTTCCGAGCTGAAGGCGTAGGTGTCGGGGGACCCACTTCGTTCCATTCAGATTTAGATTTTAAATGATCCTCTTCTGTAGTAATTAAAGCAACTAAATCACCAATTTCAACCGTTTCGCCTTCTTTAACAAGAACTTCTGAAAGCTGACCAGAAGCAGAAACTGGAACATCAATGGTCACCTTATCAGTTTCTAATTCAAGTAATGGTTCATCCAGATTCAGAAAGTCTCCATTTTTTTTATACCATTTGCTGACAACAGCCTGACTAACAGCCTCTCCAAGAGCAGGAACACGAATTTCAGTTACCATCTTTCCCATCATAAATTTCCAATTATCTTCTAAAAGCATCTTCAAGCAAGGCAGCAAGCTGTTCTAAATGTTCTGACATAAGACCAGTTGCCGGAGAAGCAGAAGCAGGACGACCGACATAAACCACGACCGCGGCTTTTGCATTATTAATACATGCTAAGCCCCACTCCAGATAAGGCTTAATAAAAGACCAGGCCCCCATATTCTTAGGCTCTTCTTGACACCAAAAAACTTCAGCATTGAAAAACCTTGAAAAAGCATTTACAAGAGCTTTAGCTGGAAAGGGATATAATTGCTCAACACGTAAAATATAGATATCATCAATATTACGTTTCTCTCGCTCTTCATAAAGATCGTAATAAATCTTTCCTGAACACAAAAGAACCCGACGGATCTTCGCATCTTTTTGAAGTTTTACATGACCAAAGTCAGCTTCATCAGGAAGCAACCGATGAAAAGAAGAATTGCCTGTCATATCCAGAAGAGAAGAAACAGCACGTTTATGACGTAGCAAGGATTTAGGGGTCATGACAATCAAAGGTTTACGAAAATCACGCTTCATCTGACGCCGCAGAATATGAAAATAATTCGCAGGAGTTGTACAGTTGGCAACCTGTATATTATCTTCTGCGCAAAGTTGAAGATAACGCTCTAAGCGTGCAGAAGAATGCTCTGGACCTTGCCCATCAAAACCATGCGGTAATAAACAAACAAGACCTGACATTCTAAGCCATTTACGTTCGGCAGAAGAAATAAACTGATCAAAAATAACTTGCGCACCATTGGCAAAATCGCCAAATTGCGCCTCCCAAAGCGTCAGACAACGTGGATCGGCTAACGAATAACCATATTCAAAACCAAGAACAGCTTCTTCCGAGAGCATTGAATTGACAACTTCGTAAAGAGCTTGCCTTGTCTGTATATGATTAAGAGGAATATAACGATCTTCGTTTTCCTGATCATAGAGTACACTATGGCGTTGGGAAAATGTGCCACGCTCGACATCTTGTCCAGAAAGACGTATGGGATGTCCCTCAATCACTAAAGAACCAAAAGCAAGAGCTTCTGCTGTTGCCCAATCAATTCCCTCCCCTGTCTTAATCATCCTATATCTGTTATCAAGAAAGCGCTTTACAGCACGATGGAGAGAAAATCCATTTGGTACCTCAACTAGCTTAGATCCAATTTCTTTCAGAGTTTCCATTGGAAGACTCGTTGATCCGCAACGTCGCTCATCGGAACTATCAGCAACCCGTAATCCTCTCCATATTCCATCAAGCCAATCCGCTTTATTCGGTTTATAGGCACTTGAAACTGAAAATTCATTTTCAAGTTTATCCCGCCATGCCTTTTTACTAGCCTTTATTTCTTCCGCAGTTACTAACCCTTCTTTGATAAGCCTATCGCTATAAAGATCCAGTGTTGTCTTATGATCACGAATGGCCTTATACATCAATGGCTGAGTAAACGAAGGTTCATCTCCTTCATTATGCCCAAAACGGCGGTAACAAAACATATCGATAAGTACTGGCTTATGGAACAGCTGACGAAATTCTGTTGCAATCTTTGCCACATAAATCACAGCTTCAGGATCATCTCCATTAACATGAAAAATTGGCGCCTCAATCATCTTTGCCGTATCAGATGGATAAGGAGAAGAGCGGGAGAAGCGCGGGCTTGTCGTAAATCCTATTTGATTATTAATGATAAAATGCAAAGAACCTGCAACACGATGACCTTTAAGACTAGAAAAACCAAACATCTCAGCTACAACACCCTGCCCGGCAAAAGCTGCATCACCATGAACAAGTAATGGCATAATTCTCGCCCGCTCACTCAAAGACACCATATCCGTACGGCTAATACCAGCTAAATAATCCTGTTTAGCACGTGCCTTCCCCATGACAACTGGATTAACAATTTCAAGATGTGATGGATTAGGAAGTAAGGATAAATGTACCCTATTCCCATCAAATAAACGATCAGACGAAGCTCCTAAATGATACTTAACATCCCCAGAACCTTCCACAGACCCAGGTTTATAGGATCCTCCCTTAAATTCATGAAAAATAGCTCTATGAGGCTTAGACATAACCTGTGATAGAACATTCAGACGACCACGATGGGCCATACCTAATACAACTTCTCTGACACCAAGCTCTCCTCCACACCTAATAATCTCCTCAAGTGCAGGAATAAGGGACTCAGCACCATCAAGACCAAAGCGTTTTGTACCCTTGTATCTAAGATCCAGAAATTGCTCAAATCCTTCAGCTTCAATCAACTTTTGCAGAATAGCCTTCTTCTGTTCCTTTTTAAATTCAACCCTTTTTTCTGGACCTTCAATTTTCCCTTGTATCCACGATTTTTGTTCAGGATTGGAGACATGCATGAATTCCACACCAATAGTTGAACAATAGGTCCGGTTTAAAATTTCAAGAATTTCAGGAATTGTCGCATATTCAAGACCCAAAACATTGTCAATAAAAATCTTACGGCCATAATCTTCCGGAAGAAACCCATACACTTTCGGTGAGAGTTCGTTATATTTCTCTGCCCGCTCTTCCAATTGCAACGGATCAAGGCGTGCTTTTAAATGTCCTCGAACACGAAACGCCCGAATCATCATAATAGCACGGACAGAATCCTGTGTAGCTTGAAGAAGATCTTCTCGTTTTAAATTGTTTTCTGACTGACAAAAACTTTTTCTCTGTAATCTATCTGCTATATGCCTTTCGACCTCAGAGTAAGTTCCATCAAGAGCAGAAACTTCATCATCTGACGCTCCGATCTGCTTTCCTAACTTTCCTAAAAAATAATTATTCTCTCCACACCTCTGCAGCGCTTCAAAAAATTTACGCCACCCATCATCAACCCTAGCTGGGTCTTTCTCATATTCTGCGTAAAGCCAGTCAAGATAACGAGCATTACCACTGTAAAGAAATGAGGTAATGGTAAAGAAGTTTTTGTCCTTTTCCTGCACCATGGTTCCATCAGAATGCGATGTTCCGTCTCCTTGTCTCCAAATTATAACAGAAAACTCAGCCATGCACAACACCGTGCAATCGGCATATTGCGGCTCATGAGTCAGGATAAATAGATAACATTTTTGCTTTTTATCCTCTCAAAATATGAGCTAAGGTCTTTCCAATCTTAGCTGGAGATGGGGAAAGATGGATTCCCGCTGCCTCCATAGCCGCCATTTTATCTACTGCATTGCCTTTCCCATCAGAAACAATTGCACCAGCATGTCCCATTGTCCGACCCAAAGGGGCAGTATATCCAGCAACAAACCCAACTACTGGTTTTTTCTTGCCTCTTTTAGCCTCGTCAATTAGAAATTGTGCCCCGTCTTCTTCAGAACATCCTCCAATTTCACCAATCATAATAATTGAATCTGTTTCTTCATCAGCAAGAAATAATTCTAATATATCAGTAAACTCCGTTCCCTTTATAGGATCACCACCAATCCCCACTGCGGTTGTCTGACCAAACCCTTCATGAGTCGTTTGAAAAACAGCTTCATAAGTCAGAGTCCCCGATCTTGAGACAATACCAACAGAACCATTTCTAAAAATTGACCCCGGCATAATGCCAATTTTGCATTCTCCTGGTGTCAAAATACCTGGACAGTTCGGCCCAATCAAACGTGAGTGCGATTTCTCTAATAATGCTTTGACCCGCACCATATCAAGAACCGGAATCCCTTCTGTAATACAGACAATGAGACTCATTTCAGCGCGAATAGCTTCAATGATCGCTTCTGCTGCTCCAGAAGGCGGCACATAAATCACAGATGCATCAGCACCTGTTTCCTGTTTAGCCTCTGCAATAGATGCAAAAACAGGAACAATTCGTCCATCACTACTTATCCAGCTATCCCCTCCCTTCTCAGGGTGCACACCACCAACCACCTGTGTATCATAATAAGCAAGAGCCTGTTCTGTATGGAATGTCCCTGCTTTTCCGGTCAATCCCTGAACGAGAATCCTAGTATTCTTGTGAGCAAGAATCGACATGTCTTCAAACTCCATTTATCGATGCAACAATTTTTTCTACAGCAGAATCAAGATCATCAGCAGAAATAATATTTAAATGACTATCCTCCAAAATTTTCTTACCCTTTTCAAGATTAGTTCCCTCAAGACGAATAACAATGGGCACTTTGACCCCCACCTCCCTGATAGCAGAGATGACCCCTTCAGCAATAACATCACAACGCATAATCCCGCCAAAAATATTGATTAAAATTCCTTTAACATTTGGATCTTCAACAATAATTTTAAAGGCTGCATTCACTTGATCTTGCGATGCTCCACCACCCACATCCAGAAAATTTGCTGGTTCAGCACCATATAATTGGATAATATCCATCGTTGCCATCGCTAAGCCAGCCCCATTAACCATGCAACCAATATTCCCGTCCAGCGCTACATAAGCTAATCCATGTTTTGACGCCTCAATTTCTTTAGCATTTTCCTCAGAAATATCACGTAATGCTACAATATCCGGATGACGAAATAACGCATTGTCATCAAAAGAAATTTTTGCATCCAACACTCGCAGATGACCATTATCCATCACGATCAAAGGATTGATCTCTAAAAGACTCATATCTTTTTCTAAAAAAGCATTGTAAAGCCGAGGAAAAAGCATCAATCCATCTTCCCTGGCTAATCCATCAAGAGCTAGAGCGTCGACAAGACTCCTCGTATCGACAGGCGTTACCCCCTTATCCGGATCAACCGATAAAGTGATAATTTTATCTGGTCTTTTCTCAGCTATAACTTCAATATCCATGCCACCTTCCGTAGAAACAATAAAAGTAACACGACAAGAAGATCGATCTACGATAAGAGAAAGATAAAGTTCTCTTTGAATTTTTGCACCACTTTCAATATAAATAAGACTGACTTTCTTACCAGAACACCCAGTTTGCTTGGTTACTAAAGTACAGCCAAGCATTTCTTTGACATGAGCTACGACCTCATCAACGGAATAAGCAAGTCGGACCCCACCTCCAGCATTACTATTGAGCTCTTTAAATTTTCCCTTTCCGCGACCTCCTGCATGAATTTGACTTTTGACCACATAGAATGGTCCATGAAGCTTTTGAAGCAATTCCTCAGCCTGTTTCACAGAATAAACAGCAATACCATCAGCAATGGGTGCACCGTATTCATTTAGTAAGCGTTTAGCTTGATATTCATGGACATCCATTGATTTATCCCTCTTTCATAAACCATTGATCTAACTCAGATTTGGATACAATTGTACACAGACATCACACAAAATTTTCACGGAATCGATAGATTTGTAAAAATCTTCTTTTTCAATCTTATCAAGAGGAATCTCCAGAACACGCTCAACACCAGCTCCTCCAAGGACAACAGGAACACCAGCGTAAATGTCTTGAATCCCATACTGCCCTGTCAGATATGCTGTTACAGGAAGAACGCGTTTTTTATCTTTAAGATAAGATTCGGCCATACAAATTGCTGCAGCAGAAGGAGCATAGTAAGCTGAGCCACTCTGAAGCATTCCAACAATTTCTGCTCCACCGTTTCGTGTTCTTTGGACAATTCTATCAAGCCTTTCTTGAGTGATCCATCCCATTCTAATGATATCTGGCAAAGGAATCCCAGAAACGGTTGAATACCGTATAAGAGGCACCATCAAATCTCCATGCCCACCTAGAACCAATCCCGTTACATCTTCAACAGAAACATGAAGCTCTTCAGCAAGAAAGTAACGAAATCGCGCAGAATCCAAAACTCCAGCCATACCAACGACTCTGTGCGGCGGTAATCCAGAAAATTTCTGTAAGGCCCATACCATTGCATCCAGGGGATTGGTAATGCAAATCACAAACGCATCTGGAGTATATTTCTTGATAGCAAGACCTACATGATCTATGATAGATAAATTTTTTTCTAAAAGATCATTCCGGCTCATACCTGGGTTACGTGGCAACCCAGCCGTCACAATAATAACATCAGCTCCTTCAATTGCACCGTATTCATTGACACCATGATAATAAGCATCGAAGCCACTCACAGGAGAGGATTCTGCAATATCCAAGCCCTTACCCTGAGAAAGACCATCGATAATATCAAAAAGAACAACATCCCCAAGTTCCTTCAGCCCAATCATATGAGCGAGAGTTCCTCCAATCATCCCTGATCCAATCAGCGCAATTTTATTGCGAGCCATCTGTTTTATTCCTTAAGTTTTTTTGAGGAGAATCATTATTCCCCGTATGACGCCGCATGACACGATGCCATAAAATAGTTTTTTTGCCCAGTTTTGATTAAGAGAAAGCAAAAAAAAATACAACTAATTATTATTCTGCAGAAGAATAAATCAAACACTTTCATTCTCTTCTGATTTGTCTAGCCAGCTGCGCAAATAATCCTTGCTCTGCATTTCGAAAAGACGTGAAACTGTCCGCTCAAATTCAAAACTTTCTGTGCTTCCCGTGCATCCTTGATATAATTTATCCGGCAAAGCATTTGCAGAAATGACAAGCCGTACATGATGAATGTAAAATGTATCAATCAGTAAAATAAAACGCTTCGTTTCATTGCGTAAGAAATCATCGAGAATTGGAATCCCATCAATGAAAAATGTTCTATACCTAGAAACTAACACCCTATAATCAAAGACAGAGAGTGGTTTACAACATAGATCAGAAAAATTAAATCTAGCTGCAGACACAGAAGCACGCGGCACATTGAGGACATGCCCGCGTAGATTAATTTCAACATCCTTTTCTTCAAAACCACAGCATATTTCTCTCCAAGCACTATCCATATCTGTGTCAGATTCTTCACAAAGAGGAACCATATAGATAGCTTTATGGAAAGGCTTTTTTTCTAAACGGTAATCCGTGATCTTATCAAGATGAATGATTTCAAGATTCTTGTTCAGTATCTTAATGAATGGAGAAAAAAGTTCACGGTTGAAACCATCACGGTAAAGCTCAGCTGGAGCTACATTAGATGTCAAGATAACAATAACCCCTTTCTGGAAAAGCATTGAAAACAAGCGGGACAAAATCATCCCATCAGCTATATCTGTTACCGCGAATTCATCAAAACAAAGAATAGAAGCCTCTTTCGCCAAGACTGTAGATAAATCGTAAAAAGAATTATCTTTCCCTAAACTACGATACCGATTCATCCGTTCGTAAACATCATTCATGAAATCATTAAAATGAACACGCCGCTTTCCAGAATCCGGCAAACAAGAAAAAAACAAATCCATGAGCATAGTTTTACCACAACCGGCCTTTCCATAAAAATAAAAACCTTTGATCAAGCTATTCTGTTCACGCTTAAAAAACCTACTGAACAGATTATTTCGAGCAGACCTTTGCTCTATGACCTGAAGAAGCCTATCATAATAGGAAATTGCAGAGATCTGAACCGAATCCGAAGAAATTTTCCCTGCCTTCACCAACTCATTATAACGTAATTGTATTCTACCCATACAGTCCTTTCCAAAAATCATACTAGCGACTGAGAACAACCTCGATCCCTGAAAAAGTTTTACCTTCAAAAGAATTGCCATCAGGAGAAGAAAGCATAGCAATAGGAACACCTGTGTTATCATAAAATATCAGCTTAGAACCACTAAGAGCCCAGGATTTTACATTTAAAAAACTAAAAGGACAATGCATAGGTCCCGCTCTATACCCCTGACCAAATTTTGTCTGAGGCGTAGCAATCTGGCAGCCCATACCGCCGATTGAAGCCTTCCAAACACCAGCCACAGCCGAAGGATTTAACTCAACACCTGTCTCAGCTTTTTCCATGATATCATCTGGAGAATCTGGTGGAGGTAGGGTACTTTGCGAAATATGCCCAAGCGAAGCTGCCTGAAAAGCAGTCGTTTCTGAAGAACGGCTTTTCAAGCTTTCCAAAGAACATCCAGAAAACGGCAGAAGCACACTGATAACAATTAGAAAAAAAAATTTTTTTAACCTGTTGTCCATGTTGTGCCCCTATCAAAGCTAAAAAAGCGTCTTCCCTTCGGATAAAAATTTCATGCGCACAGATATCGTATCCATTCTTCTTACAATAGAATATAAAAATTCTACTAATTTTTTTTGCGGGGGATATGAGAGGATTAGATAAAATGAATACTCCGGTAGATATTACAAAAATGAATGGGACAGGGAATAAAATTCTTATTATCGATATGCGCGGTCGGACATCTCCGATGAGATCAAGAGCAATCCTCAATTTAGCTCATAAAGAAAAAAATGAATTTGATCAAATGATGGCAATATATGTTTCAAAAAATAAAGCTATCGATTATTTGATTGAAATTTTTAATAATGACGGCTCATCGGCACAAGCATGTGGAAATGGCACACGCTGTGTCGTAGAATGGCTTTACCAAAAAGAAAAAAAGGATCACTTTTGCCTCAAAACAAAAGGCGGTCTCATCCAAGCACAACGTTTACAGAACGGCCTTGTCTCCGTTGATATGGGAAAGCCCACTTGGAATTGGGAAGATATTCCTCTTTCATATGCTGTTTCAGATACGAATCATGTCAGATTTAAGTCTATTCCTTTCGGAGAGGCATCACTGGTTTCTATAGGAAATCCTCATGCTATTTTCTTCGTAGAAAACAATCCAGCATCTTACAATATAGAAGATTGGGGACCAGAAGTAGAGCAAAATCCACTTTTTCCTGAAGGCATCAACGTTTCCATTGCTTTGGTTACATCCAGGACAAGCCTGAATATACGTACTTGGGAACGCGGAGTAGGGTTGACTCAATCATGCGGATCCGCAGCTTGTGCTAGCATCGTCGCTGCCTGTCGCAGAAATCTAACAGAAAGAAAAGTCACAGTAGCATTTCCAGGTGGCGATCTCTATATTTTATGGAAAAAAAATAACAATATCATTATGACAGGAAACACACAATATGAATATTCAGCTCTTTTGGATCCTATTACTGGTTATCTGATAAAAGAAAAGGATTAGATATATGGCAACAGAAATCGTTACTTTCGGCTGCCGTCTCAATAGCTCTGAAACAGAAATTATACGCCAGAAAAGCGAAAAAGCTGGTCTTCATGCTTTACCTGGAGAAAGCATCATATTTAATACATGCGCTGTCACAGCCGAAGCGGTACGAAAAGCTAAACAGGCCATTCGCAAAGCGCGTCGCCAGAATCAAAAAGCACGGATCATTGTTACTGGTTGTGCGGCACAAACAGCTTTTCAGGATTTTTCATCGATGCATGAGGTCGACCTTGTTTTAGGGAATGAAGAAAAACTGCATACTTCTTCCTACCGTTATTTCCCTGATTTTGGTATCAGGCATATGGAAAAAGTGCATGTTAATGATATCATGCAGGTGCGTCAAAACGCGCCGCATATGGTTGATCTGATGGAAGGGAAAACACGGGCTTTTGTTCAAGTACAAAATGGCTGCGATCACCGTTGTACCTTTTGTATCATTCCTTATGGACGTGGCCCTTCACGTTCTGTCCCGCCAGGTGCAGTCGTAGAACAAATAAAAAAGTTAACTCAGAATGGTTATAAAGAAGTCGTACTCACGGGTGTGGACTTAACAAGCTATGGCCCTGATTTACCAGGAAAAATTTCCCTTGGAAAACTTGTTGCTTCTATTCTCCGCAATGTTCCAGATCTTCCCCGCCTTCGCTTATCTTCTCTTGATTCCATGGAAATAGATGAGGAACTTTTTGATCTTCTGAGTTATCAAAAAAGGCTCATGCCATACCTACACTTATCCCTTCAGTCCGGTGATAATATAATTCTCAAGCGCATGAAACGACGACACCAACGAGGAGATATAGTTCATTTTTGTCAGAACTTGCGAAGTAAAAGGCCAAACATAGTTTTTGGGGCAGATCTTATTGCTGGATTTCCAACAGAAAGTGATTCCATGTTTGAAAAGACACGCACTCTGATCCATGAATGTCACCTTACTCAGTTACATATATTTCCTTTCAGCCCACGCTTAGGAACACCAGCAGCCCGCATGCCTCAAATAAAACGCGAAATCATTAAAGAAAGAGCTTCTGTTCTTCGCAACGAGGGCAAAAAGGCTTATTTGAAGCATTTAGAAACATTGCGATCTACTTATCAAAACATTCTTATTGAAAAGGATGGAATAGGTCGCTGTGAAGACTACACTTTAGTTAAAATCAATAAGGCTAGAACAGGAACGATAATCAGATCTAAAATTCTTTCACATGATGGTGAAAAGTTAAGGATCAATCACTAGGAGTGATTCAGCTTGAAAGGCAAAAATTGCATGATGATTCGATTAAAAAAAAAATCTCAGAAGGAACGAAAACATATCACTCAGAACAAAAGTTAGATAAGAGCTTCCCTAATATTATAATAACAGGACAGAATCAGAATAACATTCTCGAAGAGACAAAAACACATCCTTTGAGAGAGAGATCTTGGTTAAAACGATTAACATCCGGCATGCTGCGTTCATCACAACAATTAGGAGATTCCATTAGTAACATCTTTAAAAAACGCAAGTTAGATGAAGAAACATTACAGAATCTAGAAGATCTTTTAATTCAATCAGACATAGGCTTTGAAACAGCTATGCAGATCAGCAACACACTCCGCTCCAACCGCTTTGGGAAAGAGATATCAAGTGATGACGTTCGTTCTTTGATAAAACAGGAAATTCAGAAAATTCTAGACCCCATAGCAAAACCATTAGAAATCAATCTTTCACATAAACCGTACATTATCATGGTCGTTGGCGTTAATGGTAGTGGAAAAACAACAACCATTGGGAAAATTGCAGCTAAACTAAAAGCGAGGGGATTATCTGTTATGTTAGCAGCAGGAGATACATTTCGCGCTGCAGCTCTTGAACAATTAAACGTTTGGGGAGCACGGACCAATTCTGTCGTCATTTCCTTATATCCAGGAGCAGACGCAGCAGGAGTTGCTTATAAAGCCTATGAAAAAGCGAAGGCTACTCATACGGATGTATTGATCATTGATACAGCAGGCCGACTACATAACAAAACAGAACTGATGGATGAGTTAGCTAAAATACGTCGTGTTTTAGCAAAAAGTGACCCTCAATCACCGCACACAGTTTTACAAATACTTGATGCAACAACGGGCCAGAATACACTAAAGCAAATTGAAGCTTTTCGTCAGACTTCTCTTGTCAGTGGCCTTGTTATGACAAAGCTTGACGGAACCGCGAGAGGTGGTATTCTTGTCGCTGTTGCCATTCAATATAAAGTGCCCGTTCATTTTATCGGGATTGGTGAAGAGATAGATGCTCTTGAAGCTTTTTCAGCTAAAGAATTTTCAGAAGCTATTCTAGGAAACCATTAAAGCATGAATCCTTTTTTTAAATCTGATCGACAGAAACCAAAAGATCAGATCATCCCCTTTCTTCAGATAATCCTAGAAATAGGGCCGTTACTCATTTTCTTTCTTGTTAACTTTCGCTTTGGTCGTTGGCTTCTTCATCATGTGCGGCTCTTTTCTTCTTTTGAGAAACCGATTTATCCGGCTACAGCACTTTTTATGATCTCAATTGTTCTTGCATTTGGAATCTCATGGAGAATCACGCGTCAACTTCCTCTGATTCCTCTCATTTCAGGGATCTTTATTCTTCTCTTTGGCTCTTTAACATTATGGCTTAATAATGATACATTTATAAAAATGAAACCAACATTTTTTCATCTCTCTCTTGCCTGTCTCCTTTTTGGAGGGCTCATTTTTAACAAAAAATCATTTATCCTTAATAGACTGGAGACCGCTATCAAATTAGATCCTGAAGGGCTACGAAAACTTACCAAGCGTTTAGCTTATTTCTTTCTTTCCCTTGGTCTTTTAAATGAAATTATCTGGCGGAACTTTAATGATGAATTTTGGACAACCTTCAAAGTTTTTGGGACTATGCCCCTTACAATTGTTTTTATGCTCGCACAAGCACCCTTGATTATGCGCCATGCGGTCGATCACAAAAAATCAGATTTTGAGTCATGTTAATCGAACAGTTTATTTGCCGGATAGATAATATTGCTATTTTACTGCATCATGAATCAAGTCAGAGAACAATAGCTATTGATGCTCCTGACGGAGAAGCTCTTCTTGCGCACCTTCAAAAACTTGAAAGAAAACTTGATCTGGTTCTTATTACCCATCATCATACAGATCATACTTCAGGGATTCGAGTCATCAAAGAAAAGACAAATGCTCTTTTCATTGGTCCAGAAGCAGAAAAGTCAAAAATTTTTGGACTTGATTATGTTATTAATGAGCACGATATCCTTCAAACAGACTTTTGCAATATTGAAGTTTTAAGTACACCAGGGCATACCTTAGGATCAATAAGCTACTATTTTCCAGAGGAAAAATTGATTTTTACTGGAGATACGTTATTCTCTCTTGGTTGCGGTCGAATCTTTGAAGGGTCGACTAAAATGATGTTTCATTCTTTAGAAAAGCTTGCGAGCATACCTGAAGATACACGCATGTATTGCGGTCACGAATACACTGAAAAAAATGGACAGTTCGCCTTAACCGTTGATCCGCAGAATAAAAATTTGCAAGATCATGTAGCAAAAATTATTTCTTTACGGAAAAAAAATAGATTGACAATGCCTTCCACTATAGGACTTGAGCGTGCAATCAACCCATTTTTACGTAGCGCAAACCCAAGCATTCGAAAAAATCTTGATCTTATGACAGCATCGGATGAACGTGTTTTTGCAACATTACGAAAGCTTAAAGACAACTACTGAGGTCAACTCATGTATTCTAAGCCCTTTTGCGCTGAGATCACTAAATGAGAAAAAGCAGCTTGCTCATGGATTGCCATATCAGAAAGTAGCTTACGATCTACAGTAATATTCACTTTTGACAATCCATCAATAAAACGGCTATATGTCAATCCTTCCCTACGAACAGCAGCATTAATACGCTGGATCCAAAGAGCACGGAAACTCCGTTTACGATTCTTCCGATCACGATAAGCATATTGTCGCGAACGGTCTACAGCTGCTTTCGCAGCACGAATCGTATTTTTACGGCGCCCATAAAATCCTTCTGCTTGCTTTAAAACTTTTTTATGCCTAGCATGGGCGTTCACACCCCTTTTCACACGTGACACTTCAAGAGTCTCCTATCAATTTTAATCAAAAAGGGCATACAATAGATCCTTTATCAAAGGTAAAACTTCGTGACTTTTCTAGCATCTTGCTTGGATAAAAGCATAGTTCCTCTCGCACGGCGGATAAACTTAGGAGATCTTTTGATCATACCATGACGCTTCCCAGCCGCACCCACTTTAATTTTTCCACCTGCTGTAACGCTAAACCGCTTTTTGGCAGAAGACTTGGTCTTCAACTTGGGCATTTGACTTCTCCACATTTGCAATATTATTCCATACGTCTGTACATATAAAGAACCGCCATGACATGCCCTGCCTGGCAGTTGTTTTTAAGAATAACAGGTTCATTTCCTCTTGGCAAGGCTCCTGAATCAGAGCTCACATAGCTTTTTCATTGTAAGCTCTAAGAAAGCTTCTTCAGGTTTTTAATTTTTAAAATGACAGAATCACTATCAAGAATGCTCCTGTGTAGTAGAAAATCAAATATCCATTTTTCATGAGAATCACTGATTTCCTGTAAATAGCTTTTCCCCTTGTGTAATAAGATTGTCGTATTTCCCTTCAAAAATGGAAGAACAAATCGAAAAATCTTTTTTAAAGATGCTAGAGCTCGAGATGTAATGATATCTGGTAAAGGCACATGACTATAACTATCTTCAATTCGCATATGATAAACTTTTGCAGGAAGAGAAAGCTTTGTAATGACAGTATGCAAAAAAGAAGCCTTTTTTGCATTGCTCTCAATCAAGTGAATAGATCTCTTTTCCTCTCTTTTCAAAAAGAGAGCAATCACTATTCCTGGGAATCCAGCACCGGAACCTAGATCAAGCCAAATTTCAGCCTTTGATTCTAAGAGCAAAAGTTGAGCGCTATCTAATATATGCCGTGTCCAAAAATCAGAGAGAGTCGAATTAGCTACCAAATTAATATGAATTTGCCACTGACGAAGGAGTCTTTCATACATACACAACTCTTCAAAGAGTTCAGACGAAACATGAGGAAAAATCTTTAATAACTCTAAAAAACCTTGCTCAGACAGCATGATTAACCTTTGATGAACGGACAATATGCGTAATAATAGAAAAAATAGCAGATGGAGTCATGCCATCAATGCGCTGTGCCTCCCCAATGGTCCTAGGCATGTTCCGTAACAATTTAACTTTCAATTCATTAGACAAACCAGAAATATTGTTAAAATTCAGATCCTGTGGAATATTAAGCTTTTCATCGCGTTGTAATGTCATGATATCTTGCTTTTGTCGTTCCATATAAACAGCATACTGCGCCTCAATTTCTAAGGATTCAATAGTCTTTTTATCATAATTTTTTAATTTTGGCCAAATTTCAGAAAGTTTTCTGACATTAATTTCTGGATAAGAAAGAAGATCATAAGCTGTTCTACGCACACCATCTTTATTAATACGCAAATTATAAAGGATTGCCTCATTTGGAGTAACAGAAACCGATTTAGAAAAATTTCTCATATTTTCGAGAAGTCTCTTACTTTTAAAAAAAAGATCCTCTCTTTCACGACTCACAAGACCCATTTTGATACCAAGAGGAGTTAATCTTTGGTCAGCGTTATCTGAACGTAATGATAAACGAAACTCAGCCCTTGATGTAAACATACGATATGGTTCCTGCACACCCCGGATCACAAGGTCATCAATTAAAACCCCAATATATGATTCTGTTCTTTGAAAAATAAATGGAGAAAGATTACAAACCTTCCTAGCTGCATTTAATCCCGCAACAATTCCTTGTGCTCCGGCTTCCTCATACCCTGTGGTGCCATTAATTTGACCAGCAAGATACAGACCTGGGAGAATACGTAGCTCAAGTGTATGTTCAAGTTGGCGTGGATCAACAAAATCATATTCTATCGCATAACCTGGTTGCAAAATCTCTACATGATCTAAGCCCTTTATTGTTTTTATAAAAGCATGCTGAATTTTTTCAGGTAAAGAAGTTGAGATACCATTTGGATAAATTATATTGCTGTCGATACCCTCTAATTCAAGAAAAATCTGATGTCCTGTTTTATCAGAAAAATTAATAATTTTGTCTTCGACAGAAGGACAATAACGTGGACCAACTCCTTGAATCGCACCGGAATACATAGATGAAAGATGAAGATTCTTGCGAATGATCTCGTGTGTTGCAAGATTAGTACGTGTCATAGCACAGCTAATTTGCGGTCGATCAATCTTTGATGTAAGAAATGAAAAAGGGACAATTTCATCATCTGGCTCTTGCCAATCAACTTCAGACCAATTAACGGTTTTACTATTAAGACGCGGAGGAGTTCCTGTTTTTAATCGTCCAAGTTTCACTCCATAAAAAGAAAGCTTTTCCGCTAACTTCTGAGAAGAAAAATCTCCAATCCTGCCTGCAGCCCAACTTTTCTTGCCTATATGAATGACCCCCCTCAGAAAAGTACCTGTCGTGAGAACAACGGCCCCGCCCTTCAGATCGTCTTTCTTTGCTAAAAGGACTCCTGCAATTTTTCCATTCTTTATAAGGAGATCGATCACTTCATCTTCAATGACAACAAGATTCTCTTGCTCTTTAATAAAAGTTTGGACTGCTTCTCGGTAAATTGCTCTATCTGCTAGCGCTCTGGATGAACGGACTGCTGGCCCTTTTCGTCTATTTAATACTCTAAACTGAATCCCTGATTTATCCGCTGCAAGCCCCATTAAACCATCTAAAGCATCTATTTCACGTACCAGATGTCCTTTCCCTAAACCACCAATCGCTGGATTACATGACATGACACCAATTGTAGAAAACTTCCAAGTGACTAAAGCCGTTTTTGCACCTAAACGCGCTGAAGCCGTAGCTGCTTCACAGCCTGCATGCCCTCCTCCAACAACGATGACATCAAATGATTTCAAGAGAAAATACCCAAATTATTGCTGTTCTAGCACATGAAATTATAGATTTATTTCCCAATACAAAATTCAGAAAAGATTGAATCAAGTAAATCCTCAACATGAATATCACCCGTAATACGACCGAGGGAATCTGATGCACGACGCAAATGTTCTGCACAGAACTCCAAATTCGTTTTTTCCAATGCTAATTTGAGTTCATCTAATCCATCTTTTAATAAGGTCACATGTCTTTCCTTTGCAGGGATCATATCAGAAAATTTTGTAATTTTATTCTGACAAAAAAGATTTAAATTTTTCATCAAGTGATCCAAACCTTTCCCCGTTTTAGCTGATATCTGAATAGGCCATGTCTGACTATTTCCATACCCTAAATCTGATTTATTTCCTATATACCATACATCAGCTTGTGTCTCAGGTAAATTAATTTTCTGGAGATTATGCATATCATCAACGACCAAAACGAGATCAGCTTTTTTAATATGCTGGAGGGCTGCATGAATACCCATTGCTTCAACAAGACTCTCTGCATCTCGCAGACCAGCTGTATCCATAATAAGAACAGGGACTGATTCAAGAATAAGATTAACTTCTATGACATCCCGAGTTGTCCCTTCTTCTTGAGTAACTATCGAAATGTCTCGCCCCACAAGCCGATTCATAAGAGTCGATTTACCAGAATTAGGAGAACCTGTAATCACAATTTTCAAACCATCACGCAGAATTCCTGATTGTTCAGCAGCAAGAATATGTTCCGAAATTTCTTTGATCAGAACACGAATCTTTTCCCATACCTGATCAGAAATCAAATCACTTGAAATATCTTCTTCCTCTGAAAAATCAAAATCGAGTTCAAGTAAGGATCTGGCTTTTATAAGCTTCTTCCTCCACTGTCGGTAAAGGTTGCCTAAAGACCCACTGGCTCCCATCATAGCTAATCTGCGTTGACTCTCCGTTTCAGCATTGATTAAATCCGCTAAACCTTCAGCTTCGGTTAAATCAAGTTTCCCTTTATAAAATGCACGACGGGCAAATTCTCCAGCTTCGGCTAAACGACACTCTGAAAACTCTGAGAGTTCCCTGAACAAACGAGAAACCACGGCTTTACTACCATGGAGATGAAATTCTGCGCAATCTTCACCAGTAAAACTATGAGGAGATGGAAAATAAACAATCATCGCTTGATCAAGAATTTCTCCATTGCTCGATCGTAAGCTATGAAAACACAGATTCCGTGGTTTCGGAATAAAACCAACTAATTGTGTCAGGATATTTTTTACAGATTTTCCAGATAAACGGACAACAGCTATCGCTGAAGGAAGAAGCCCACTTGATAATGCAAAGATTGTATCCATTCTTTCTAAGTATTCATCTTTTCAAAAAATTCGCTATTCGTCTTTGTTTGTTTTTGTTTATCGATTAAAAATTCAATAGCATCTGTCGTTCCCATAGGAGCTAAAATCCGTCTTAAAATAAAAACTTTTTGCAAGTCTTTCCGTGCTACGAGTAAGTCTTCTTTACGAGTCCCAGACTTCATAATATCAATAGCTGGAAAAATTCTTTTATCAGCGATTTTGCGATCAAGAACTATTTCAGAATTCCCAGTTCCTTTGAACTCCTCAAAAATTACTTCATCCATACGGCTTCCTGTATCAATCAATGCCGTTGCGATAATCGTTAGCGATCCTCCTTCTTCGATATTCCGAGCAGCACCAAAAAAACGCTTCGGCTTTTGCAGTGCGTTCGCATCAACTCCACCGGTCAAAACTTTTCCTGATGAAGGAATCACTGTGTTGTAAGCGCGACCAAGACGAGTAACTGAATCCAGTAAGATAATAACATCTCGACTATGTTCAACTAAACGCTTAGCTTTTTCAATAACCATTTCAGCAACCTGTACATGACGTGAAGCAGGCTCGTCGAAAGTTGAAGAGATCACTTCACCTTTTACCGAACGCTGCATATCTGTTACTTCTTCTGGTCGTTCATCAATTAATAAAACTATGAGATAACATTCAGGATGATTCACTGTAATTGAATGAGCAATGTTCTGTAATAACATTGTCTTTCCTGTACGTGGAGGAGCAACAATAAGGCCACGTTGTCCTTTACCAAGTGGAGCAACAAGATCAATGACTCGTGGTGACATATCCTTTGATACATTCTCTAACTCCATACGGAGTTGTTCATTGGGATAAAGTGGTGTTAAATTATCAAAATGGATTTTATGACGTATTCTCTCTGGATCTTCAAAATTAATTTTATTTACTTTAAGAATAGCAAAGTATCGTTCACCTTCTTTCGGGCTTCGTATAGGGCCTTCAACCGTATCTCCTGTTTTTAAGGAAAATCTTCTGATTTGAGAAGGAGATAGATAAATATCATCCGGTCCTGGTAAGTAGTTGGCATTAGCTGAACGTAGAAACCCAAACCCATCTTGTAAAACTTCCACGACACCTTCCCCAAGAATTTCAATATCTTGTGATGCTAAATTCTTCAATGTTGCAAACATGAGTTCTTGTTTGCGCATAGAATTAGCATTCTCAACTTCAAGCTTTTCAGCAAAAGCGACCAATTCTACCGGAGTTTTACTTTTTAGTTCTTGAAGTTTCATTTCTTGCATAGAAAATGCTCACTGTTTGGTTTTAGTGGAGAAAAATCCTGTATCATTGAAGACGAGATGAATTTTCTTACAGGAATAAAGGGCAGGTCTTTCAGTCTATACATCTTCCTCTGTGTTTTCGCAAGAGGTTTCCAGCCTGCCTTATAAAGTTAGCAAGGAATTTTTATAATCACAACAATCACTGCAATAATCATGAGAAAAGTAGGCACTTCGTTAAGAAGCCTCCAGGTCTTTTCAGAAAACCTATTTGAGTCTGTTACAAAACGATAAGTCGATTCAGCTAAAAAAGCATGAAAAAGAGAAAGAATCAAAACAACACTCAATTTGATATGAAGCCATCCTCCGTGAAAATGATAAGCGGTCCCTGACATCCACAACCCAGTGATCCAACTGACTAACATTCCTGGATTAAGAATATACCATAATAAACGTTGTTCCATAATTTTAAATGTTTCTGATTGGGAAGAGTCTGCTCCCACCATAGAATGATAAACAAAAAGTCTTGGCAGGTACAGCATTCCGGCCATCCAGCTAATAATGGAAAGTACATGGACTGCCTTAACCCATAGATGCTCTTTAGCTGAATCAAAGTAAAATAGGATTGATAGTATGCTTATGATCGCAAGAATTGTTTCTACAATTTTTGCCAAATTATATCCTAAATAGGTTTTTATTCTGATCAAAATGTTATTTTCCTCGAATACAGTTGATCATTTGCTCTACGTGTTTAATTGGGGTATTCGGCGTGATTCCATGACCAAGATTAAAGATAAATGGTTTCTTTTTTAAAGTTCTGAGGATTGCATGAATTCCTTTATAAAGAGCATCTCCTCCTGCAACGAGTCGAAGAGGATCGAGGTTCCCCTGTATAATAATCTTATTCTGTAATTTTTTTGCAAAGGATAAAGGAATAGTCCAATCCAGTCCAAGGACTGTAACCCCTGTTTTTTCTCCGTAATTCTTATAGAAAAGACCCGCTCCCCGCGGAAATCCAATAATAGGGATTCTAGGATGGATTTTCTTAATTTTATTTATCATCCGACGTACTGGTTGAAGGCAGAGCTTTTCAAAAGATCTTTGATCGACTCCTGAGCAGTTGTCAAATATCTGTAGGATATCAGCACCAGAGTTCACTTGTTGAATAAGATAATCAGCAGAAATATCTGCTAAATTTTCAAGAAAAATCTGCATAAGATCAGGATGGAAATAAGAAAATAATCGAGCGGGTCCTTGATCGAATGGACTCTTTCCAGCAATCATGTAACTAGCAACGATCCAGGGAGCTCCACAAAAACCGATGATTGCGGTTTGATCGTCAATTTTACTTTTCACTTTTTCAATCGTCTCAAAGGAAAAAGAAAGACGTTCCATTGCATGTTTTGTATCTAATTTAATGATTTCTTTCATAGTTATAGGAGGCATAATCGGACCACGTTTTTCTTCAAACCGAAGATCTCTTCCTAAAACATAAGGGATAATTAATATATCTGAGAAAATAATAGCAGCATCCAAATGAAATCGATGAATTGGTTGTAGTGTTATTTCTGCTGCTAACTCGGGAGTTTGACATAGTTTGAGGAAACTTTCAGCACGTGCTCGTATTTTACGATATTCTGGTAAATAGCGCCCAGCCTGGCGCATCATCCAAATAGGTGGGATAGAAAAATTTTCGCCATTGATAACTTTTATTATTTTTTTCATGCTATCTCTAATAACACTTACTAACTCTTACTAAGAAAAAAAATATTAATAAAAATATATTATTATTTTATTATCTTGTGAAGATGTGGATATTTTTTCTTAGAACAGATAATATCTGTAGATAGTTTTAAAAAGAAAACTCAAGAAATTTCCAGTGAATTCTTCACTTAGCTTACTCAATTTTTTATATAAAAAAAAGATTGAGGAATCTGTGGATAAATATGATTTTAAATCACAGTCTCATCTCGATGAAAATATAACAACAGAAAGAATATTAAGAATATGAACAGTTCAAAAATAATATGTGGAATAAATTAATTTATTACTTGACATTATTCACTTTAGAGAAAAGTTATGATTATTCTTGCTTCAGAAAGCTCTATTCGAGCACGATTACTCAGGAACTCCGGTATTTCAGTTATAGTAAAAAAATCAACAATTAACGAATACGAGGTTGCAAAAAATATAGATAATCCCTTAGCAAAGGAATTAGCACAAAAACTAGCAGAAGAGAAATCTAAAGAAGTTTCTTTACGATATCCTCATGCATTGATCATAGGCTGTGATCAAGTTTTAGAATTTGAAGGTAAAATTTTGCACAAGCCTATTCATATGAAAGACGCTTATAATCGTCTTTTATCTTTTTCCGGTAAAAAGCATGATCTACACAGCGCTGTTGCTTTTTTTGAAAACGCGCAAAAGATATGGAGTTATGTTGAAAGTGCCAGTATATTCATTAGGCCACTTCATTCATATCAAATTCATTCCTATCTCGCCCGTGTTGGTATAGATGTTCTTAAAACTATTGGTGTTTACCAAATAGAAGGGGAAGGAATTCAGCTCATTGAAAAAATAAATGGAGATTATTTCACTATTGCCGGCTTACCATTATTACCATTATTGGTTAAATTACGTGAATTAAGAATTATAAATGATTAGAGTTCCTAAAGCCTTTGTTACCGGCTATCCGGTTAGCCATTCTTATTCTCCAAAGATACATAACTATTGGTTGAATTTCTATAATATCAAAGGAGAATACAAAGCCGTTGAAAATACACGAGAAACATTTCCTCTTTTTATCCGTTCATTGCTAAAAAAAGGATATTCTGGTGGAAATGTCACTTTACCTCATAAAGAACAAGCTTTTGTTATCTCAGAAAAGTGTGATGAAGCCGCGCAATCCATTGGCGCGGTTAATACCTTGTGGCTGGAGAATGGTAAAATTTGTGGTGGAAACACAGATGCCTATGGTTTTATTTGTAATTTAGATGATTTTACTCCTCATTGGGTAAGTGATACAGCTCTTGTCATTGGTGCGGGGGGTGCTAGTCGGGCTATTCTCTTCGCTTTGAAACAGAAAAGATTTCAAAGGATTATTTTGTGTAATCGGACACGTTCTAGAGCTGAACATCTTGCTCGTTACTTTGGGAAGGAAATCGTTGTTATTGATTGGCAATCTCTAAATGATTATGTTGGAGAAGTAGATTTCATTGTCAACACGACGTCTTTAGGTATGAAGAATCATAGCAAGAATAACAATCTTGTTAATTTCAAAAAAGCTCCTTGTAATACTATCGTTACCGACATCGTATACGTTCCCTTGGAAACTGCGTTTTTAAAGCAGGCGCAAGAAGTAGGGTTACGAACTGTAAATGGACTCGGAATGTTGTTTCATCAAGCCGTCCCTGGATTTCAACGCTGGTTTGGGATTCAACCAAAAGTCACAAAAGAACTACGATTCTATATTCTCTCTATAATGAATGAAAGATTAAAAAAGTGATTGTTCTTGGTCTGACAGGATCTATTGGTGTCGGAAAAACAACAATTGCAAGTTTTTTGCTTCAAGAAGGCGTAGCTGTGTGCAATACAGATCTTCTCGTTCATGAGCTCTATCGTCAAAAGGCAATCATTGCACAGATTCGAAATCTCTTTCCTGAAGTAATTGAAAATGGTATTGTGAATCGAAAAAAGTTAGCAAAGATAGCTTTTTATTCGCAAAAAAATTTAAAGAAATTAGAAGAAATGATTCATCCATATGTACGCAAGGCAGAATTGTTTTTTCTAAAAAGAGCATATGAAGAAGGATGTAAAATTGCCCTAATTGATATCCCTCTTCTTTACGAAACTCATGCTGAATCTCTATTTGATTATATTTTAGTTGCATCAGTCCCTTCTCATGTCCAAAAAAAAAGAGTTTTAAGCCGTTTTGGCATGACAGAGGATATGTTTTCCATGATTCTTTCTTATCAGGACTCAAATGAGGAAAAGTGTAATAAGGCGGATTTCATTATTAATACCGATACAGAACGGAACACTCTACAAAAAAATGTCCGTTCCTTGATAGCTAAGATTTGTATAATGAGGAGAGGATAAGGATGCGGGAAATCATTTTTGATACAGAAACAACTGGCCTTGATAAGAATGAAGATCGTGTTATTGAAATAGGATGTGTTGAACTAAAAAATCGTTTTTTGACTGGAAAGAGACTTCATGTCTATCTGAATCCGGAAGGGAGACGAATCCATCCGAATGCCTGTGCTATTCATGGTATATCAAATGAACAGCTTCTGAATAAGCCAACCTTCTCTGAAATTGCTAATGATTTTCTAGCTTTTATAGACGGTGCAGTCCTTATTGCACATAATGCTATGTTTGATTTAGGTTTTATTAATGCAGAGCTTGATCGTATAGGAATCTTACCAATTAGTCTTGACAGGGTTGTTGATACGCTTGCTTTAGCACGTCGGAAACATCCTATGGGTTCGAATTCACTTGATGCGCTCTGTAAACGTTATGGGATTGATAATAGCCAACGCACTTTTCATGGAGCGCTGCTTGATTCTGAAATTTTAGCAGATATTTATCTTGAATTAATAGGTGGAAAGCAGAGAACATTTAGCTTTGATACTTTCAAGTATAATGTCCCTTCAAAAGAAAAGGATGATACTTTAAAAGTTTCAATGAAACGGCGTTCGATTCCTTTAGCTTCTCTCTTGACAGAAGAGGAAAATATGGCTCATATTAGACTTTTAGAGAAAATCGGAGAAAGAGCTCTTTGGTTTCGTTCTGAAAAAGTGTAGAGACGACCGTTGCGGGGAGGGGAACCGCAACGGCCTCCTGAGCACGTTCCGGGTAACCTGGAAAGGGGATCAAAGGTCACCACATATGGAACTGACCAGTTCACGACAAGAGTGCCGACAGAGAAAAAGGTAAATATTGATCGTGGCATTTCAAAGGCAAGTATTTAAAATAAACTAGCGTTTATAAACGCTCGAACAGGAACTTATATATGAAAGAAGGAGATCATCTTTTTATCATTGATGGATCAGGCTACATATTTCGGGCTTACCACGCGTTACCTTTATTGAAAAGAAAAAGTGATGGCTTACCTATTGGCGCAGTTCTTGGTTTTTGCAATATGTTATGGAAGTTGCTTGATTCTGTGCGCAATAAGCTAATAAGGAATTGTGCACCAACACATTTGGCTATCATATTCGATTTTTCTTCAAAGACTTTTCGCAAAAAAATATATCCTCAATATAAAGCGAATAGAAGAGAACCACCTCAGGATTTAATCCCACAGTTTTCTCTGATACGCCAGGCATCTTATGCCTTTAATCTACCATACGTTGAAAAAGAGGGTTTTGAAGCAGATGATCTTATTGCTACTTATGCTTTCCAAGCTGTAGAAGTTGGTGCGGATGTCACAGTGATTTCTTCTGACAAAGATTTTCTGCAATTAGTTAATGATCATGTCTCTATATATGACAGCGTAAAGGATAAATTGATCGGTGTCGAAGGAGTCATAGAACAATGGGGCGTGCCACCAACAAAAATGGTAGATTTACAGGCGATGATCGGTGATTCAGTTGATAATGTCCCTGGTATTCCTGGTATTGGTCCAAAAACAGCTGTTACGCTGATTGAGACCTTTGGTGATTTAGAAACTCTTCTTAAACAAGCAAAAGATATCACGCAACCGAAGCTGCGTGAGAAAATTATAAATTATGGGGAGCTTGCGAGGATATCACGTCAACTCGTTCAATTATGTTCGACTGTACCCGTTGATGATTCTCTAGAATCATTCATATTGAGGGCACCGTCGAAATATAAACTCATACGTTTTTTTAAGGAAATGGACTTTAAAAACTTACTACTTCGGATTTCAAGATAGATCTTATGGATTTATGACGTTTGCTTCCATGTCTCCTTTGACATGAAATACGAGAGTCGAGGTATTCTTCGCATTTTTCAAGTAATTTTTTGGTTTTATCCGTAAAAAAATGATTAGCACCATTCAGTATTTTTTGAGTAATGGTAATACCTTTTTGGGCTTGAAGCTTATCCACGAGTATTTGCACTTCTCTCACTTGTGTGACCATATCCTGGTCACCATGAATGATGAGCCCAGATGAGGGGCACGGTGCAAGAAATGAGAAATCATAAATATTTGGTTGAGGTGCTACAGAAATAAATCCTTCAATCTCAGGACGTCGCATCAAAAGTTGCATGCCAATCCAGGCTCCAAAAGAGTACCCAGCGACCCAACATGTTTTTGAATCAGGATGGAGGGCTTGTAGCCAGTCTAGGGCTGCGGCTGCATCTAATAATTCACCGGCACCATGATCAAAATCACCTTGACTTCGTCCAATGCCTCTGAAATTAAAACGTAAAGTTGTGAATTTCCTTTTCTGAAAAAGCTCAAATAAATCATAAACAATTTTGTTGTTCATTGTTCCGCCGAATTGTGGATGGGGATGAAGAATAATAGCAATAGGGGCATTTTTCTCATGAGAGGGTTGATAGCGGCCTTCAAGACGACCAACAGGGCCGTTAAAAATCACTTCAGGCATTCCGTACTCCGCAAGGTTGATATTGACTCTGTCCCGTTCAATTCATAAATTTTTTTCTTTATTAGAAATTCCAAAATGATTCTAATGAATAGGTTTTTTATTTCAAGAAATAATTTTTTCTTGAAGAGAAGAGAAATTTTCATGAATCGTATTTACCTTGATTATAATTCAACAGCACCTTTAAACATCCATGTTTATAAAAATTTTATTAAAGCGCTTTCTAATTTTGGGAATCCTTCATCCGTTCATACCGAAGGCCGACAAGCTAAAGCTGTCATAGGGGAAGCACGTCAGAAAATTTCTGATTTACTTCATGCTGACAAAAAAAATGTGATCTTCACATCTGGAGCGACAGAGGCAGCAGCAACTCTTTTGACCCGATATTATTTTTCAGGGCGTATACCACTTGTTATGTCACATTTTTATTTTTCTGCTACGGAACATCCGTGTATTACTTGTCTCGGACGTTTTCCAGTCGAGATGAGTCAAGTCATTCCCGTTGACGCTAACGGTATTGTTCAACCAGAGAAGTTAAAAAAAATTTTGATGAGACATGATAAGAGTAAAGGGTTGCCATTGGTAGCGATTCAATATGCTAATCATGAAACAGGTGTGATTCAGCCTATTATGGCTTTAGCTAAAGTTGTGAGAGAAGCAGGAGGTCTTTTTATTGTTGATATAGTACAGGCAGTTTTTAGAGAAAAGATTGATATAAGAAAAGGGGTTGGTGATTTTTTTATTCTTTCTGCTCATAAAATGGGTGGACCCAAAGGGATCGGAGCTTTTGTTGCCAGCGAGAATACTATTCGTCCGCAACCCTTACTCCCTGGTGGAGGCCAAGAGTACGGCTTGCGGAGTGGAACAGAGGCTGTCCCACTGATTTTAGCTTTTGGGGTAGCTGCAACTTATGCAAGTTATACTTCAGAAGATCAAAGACGGTTAGCATATTTTCAGAGATATTTAGAACAAAGTTTACAAGATATTTTGCCTAATCTTATGATTCATGGCCGAGATGTCAGCCGTTTAGCAAATACGACATTTTTTTCAGCGCCTGATTTTAAAGCTGAAACCATGCAAATTGCTTTTGATCTTGCAGGTATTGCCGTTTCAGGAGGAGCGGCATGCTCATCTGGAAAAGTAGGATTGAGCCCAGTGTTACGAGCTATGGGATATCAAAAGGGAGCGATTAGAGTTTCAACGGGGAAAGAGACCACAATGAAAGAGATTGAAGAATTCCTTACTGTCTTTAAGAAAATAATCTCATATGATAAGACTTGAAATTTAGTTTCAAAGTGTTTTAAAGATCTGATGAAGCTTGAGTTATATTATCAAGTTTTGCATTTTTATTTTGAAATTGGATATTTGCTTTGAAATCAGGGTAAGGAGCTCTTTCTGATAAGATTATCATCTTTTTTACAAGGTTATAAAAGTATGGAGAACGTAGATGTCTGCTAGGGCAGAGACTATACGTCAGGTTCAAGAGATTGGCGTTGATCAGTATCAATATGGTTTTGAAACGAACATTGAAAGTGAAAAAGCTCCAAAAGGCTTAGATGAGAATATTATTCGTTATATTTCTGATCGGAAACAGGAGCCTCAATGGATGCTGGAATGGCGGCTTAGCGCTTATAATCGTTGGTTGAAGATAAAGGAACCGACATGGTCACGTTTGCAATATCCTCCCATTGCCTTTCAAGATTATCATTATTATGCAACTCCGAAAAACATCGATCAGAATATGCTGCCACAATCTCTTGAAGATGTGGATCCAGAGCTTTTAGTAACTTATGAGAAACTTGGGATTCCTTTACGTGAACAAGAAATTTTAGCGGGAGTCCCTGAAAAGGATAGGGTTTTCTCAGAGAATTTGTCGAGATCCGGGCATGTCGCCGTGGATGCTGTTTTTGATTCGGTTTCAGTCATTACAACCTTTAAGAAAGAGTTGGCACAAGTTGGTATTATTTTTTGTTCTATATCAGAAGCAATCAGAGAACATTCCGATTTGGTCAGAGAATATATGGGTTCTGTTGTGCCGGTCGCAGATAATTTTTATTCTGCACTGAATTCTTCTGTTTTTACGGATGGTTCTTTTGTTTATGTTCCTAAAGGGGTTCGTTGCCCTATGGAACTTTCAACCTACTTCCGTATCAATGAGCGTAATACAGGTCAGTTTGAGCGTACATTAATTATTGCGGATGAAGGAGCATACGTCTCTTACCTTGAAGGTTGTACGGCTCCACAACGGGATGAGAATCAACTCCATGCTGCAGTCGTAGAGCTTATTGTATTCAAAAATGCAGAGATCAAATATTCTACAGTACAAAACTGGTATCCTGGGGACAAGGAGGGTCGAGGGGGGATTTATAATTTTGTGACAAAAAGAGGTGATTGCCGGGGGAGTCATTCTAAGATTTCTTGGACTCAAGTTGAAACGGGATCTGCTCTTACCTGGAAATATCCGTCCTGCTTACTCAAGGGGGATCATTCTCGTGGAGAGTTTTATTCCATTGCTGTATCTAATGGATATCAACAGATTGATTCAGGGAGTAAAATGATTCATCTTGGAAAAAATACATCAAGTCGAATTATTTCGAAAGGTATCTCTGCTGGTTTTTCAAGCAATACCTATCGCGGTAAGGTCTCAGCACATCGTCAAGCTAAGAATGCCCGTAACTTTACCCAGTGTGATAGTTTGCTAATTGGCCATGACTGTAGTGCCCATACGATTCCTTATATTGAAGCAAAAAATGCTCAGGTTCAATTTGAGCATGAAGCCACGACATCGAAGATCTCCGATGAACAGCTTTTTTATATAATGCAGCGTGGTATTTTAGAAGAGGAAGCGATGGCACTTTTGGTGAATGGCTTTGTTCATGAGGTGATACAGAAATTACCGATGGAGTTTGCTGTAGAAGCACAAAAGCTGATTAGCATTAGTCTTGAAGGTAGTATCGGATAAATTTTGTTGTTGTGTATTCAAGGAATCTGCAAAAGGTGAGATAAAAGCGGATGTTGGAAATAAATAATCTTCATGTCCAGGTTGCAGAAACCGGGATAGAAATACTTCATGGTCTTGATTTGGTCGTTAAGAATGCTGAAACGGCTGCTATTATGGGGCCAAACGGTTCTGGAAAGTCAACGCTTTCTTACATTCTAGCTGGTCATAAGGGATATAAAGTTACTCAGGGTGATATATTCTATAATGGTCAATCTATCTTGGGAATGAATCCAGCAGAACGTTCGGCTCTTGGTATTTTTTTAGGGTTCCAGTATCCAATAGAGATACCTGGTCTTATCACCATGGAATTTTTAAAGGTGGCAATCAATGCACTGCGTAAAGCACGTGGTCAAACAGAATTGAAAGTGCCAGAATTTATAAATCGTGTCAAAGAAATTGCAAAGAGACTTTCTATAAGTATGCCTATGCTCAAGCGGCCGCTCAACGTTGGTTTTTCCGGAGGAGAAAAAAAAAAGATAGAGATCTTACAAATGTCTCTGCTGGATCCGACTTTTTGCGTTATGGATGAGACAGATTCTGGTTTGGATATTGATGCACTAAAAATTGTTGCAGATGGCATGAACCGTTTACGGAGCTCTCAGTGCTCTTTTCTGATTATCACACATTATCAGCGTCTGCTTGATTACATCAATCCAGATACCGTTCATGTTCTTTCTAAAGGTAAGATTGTTAGAAGTGGTGATAGAGATTTGGCTGTGTACGTGGAAAAAAATGGATACGCCAATATCATTGGCGTTTCTTGCGGATAAAAGCTGACAAGAGAGGGAAGCATGCTGATTGATCGGACTCAAGCGGAAGAGGCTATTATTGAAAATTTTTTAAATTCTGACTCTCTCCCAAACCTTCTCTTTCCAAGGGAAATGCGTGAAGCCGCTATGGCCGCTTTTAAAGAACATGGTTTTCCTTCACGGAAGAGAGAGAGTTGGCACTATACTGATTTGCGAAACAAGTTAACGCGTATTTCTTCTTACAGTGATGATCATAATGATGGTAGGCCAATTTTACCATTGATTTTAGGAAATGTCCTTTTTTCTGTAGTCAATGGTAAGGCTGTTTCGAATTCTGTTCTTCCTCCTGTATTCTGTACACCTCTTGCATTATCACCTTCTCGTGCTCTCAATATATTGAGGGATTTCTCGATTACTAATGTGATTAGTCAGGTTAATACAGCCTTTGCTTCAGATGGTTGGCGAATAAATGTTCAAAAAGATGTGTTTTTAGATAACATTATTGAGATTCAGAATCTTCAGAACGGTGGCCAATCTCATACCTGTTTTTCTGTAAGTGTAGCAGAAGATTCTCGTGCAACTATTCTTGAGCGTCAGCTTGGCGATGATCAGGAGAGCTTTCTTTCTTCTGTGAGCGATATTGATCTGGCTGAAGGAGCAGAAGTTTTATGGATCATTATTCGTGAACGGGGGATTCTCTCCACGGAACTTAATAGATTCTATGCTCGCCTTGACAAAGGAGCCAGACTCAAACTTGTTATTATTAACGCTGGGTTACATCTCCTGCGCCAAGAAGTTCATATTGATCTTAATGGGAGTCGTTCTGATTTTCAGTTACGCTGTATTAATTTGCTCTCAGGAGAATCGCATGCTGATACGACGATGAAGATCCGTCATTTTGCTCGATCAACAACTTCTAAAGAGATGATACGGAATATTGCTACAGATACCTCGTGTGGTGTATTTCAGGGAATGGTTCAGGTTCTACCTACTGGGCAGAAAACGGATGCAAAGATGCTTTGTCAGAGTCTGATCCTTTCTAAGGATGCTGAATGTCATGCTAAACCAGAGCTTGATATTTTTGCTGATGACATTCTTTGTGGACATGGTGCAACCTTTTCTACCATTGACAGGAATCAGCTTTTTTATCTGATGACACGTGGTCTTACTTTTGTTCAGGCAAAAGCTGTTTTAGTGAAATGTTTTATCAAGGAACAGATTGAAGGAATTGGTCAAGAAGATATTGAAAAGGCACTTCATGGTGTTTTAGATCACTGGCTTTTTCTGCATCTCTGACTGAACGAAGGTATAAAAAGAATAGGCAATGCACTATGCTAGATAAAAGCGCAGAGACAACATTCGATATCCATAACGTTCGCAGGGAGTTTCCTGCTCTGGCTAAGATGATTTATGGACATCAGCTTGTTTATCTTGATAACGCTGCCTCCGCGCAAAAGCCGATGTGCGTTATCAATGCTATGTCTCACGCGTATCTTGAAAGTTATGCTAATGTACATAGAGGTCTTCATTATTTAGCTAATGCTGCTACAGATGCTTATGAGAACGCCCGTGAAAAGGTGAGGCTTTTTCTTAATGCACCGTCGCTTGACACGATTGTTTTTACTAAAAATGCAACAGAGGCGATTAATATCGTTGCTTATGGGTGGGGTATGCCGAACCTTGCGAAAGACGATGAAATTATTCTTACGGTTCTGGAGCATCATTCTAATCTTGTTCCTTGGCATTTTATTCGTGAACGGCAGCAGGCAAAGCTAGTTTTTTTACCTGTTGATTCAGATGGGGTGCTTCATATTAAAGATTTTGAGAATGCTTTAACAAAGAAAACGCGACTTGTGGCGGTTACACACATGTCAAATGTTCTTGGGACTATTTTGCCTATTAAAGAAATTGTTAAAATAGCACATGCGTTGAATATTCCTGTTCTTATAGATGGGGCTCAAGGCGCGGTGCATTTACCTATTGATGTTACGGATATTGATTGTGACTGGTATACTATGACTGGGCATAAACTGTATGGACCGACTGGAATAGGCGTGCTTTATGGGAAAAAAGAAAGATTGGAAGCTATGCGTCCTTTTCAGGGAGGGGGTGAAATGATTGAGAATGTAACAAAGAGAAAGATCAGTTATACCTATCCCCCGCATCGTTTTGAGGCAGGGACCCCTCCTATTGTTGAAGCTATAGGCCTTGGCGTTGCGCTTGATTATATGAATCGGCTAGGCAGAGAATCTCTTTTTCGTTATGAGCAGGAAGTAACGGCTTATGCCTATGAACGTCTTAGATGTGTTCAAGGAGTCCATCTTTTGGGCAACCCACAGAAAAGAGGTGGAATTATCTCTTTCAATCTTGATGGCATTCATGCTCATGATCTTTCAGTCTATGTTGATCGAGAGGGTATTGCAATAAGAGCCGGAACTCATTGCGCACAACCTTTATTGCAATCTTTTGATACCACTTCAGCTTGTCGGATATCACTCGCTTTTTACAATACTTATGCAGAGATTGACCGACTCGTAGAGGTTTTGGTAAAGGCTAGGAGTTTTTTTTTAAATGAATGAAGAAAAAAAAGAAGTAACTTTCATAACGGCTGAAAGCCAAAGCCGGAGTCTTCCCTCTGAGGAAATTGATCGACTCACCAAGGATATCATTACTGCGCTGAAGACTATCTATGATCCAGAAATTTCTGTAGATATTTATGAACTTGGTTTAATCTATCGTATTGAGATTGATCCTGACCGTACGGTTCATATTGAAATGACCTTAACAGCCCCGAGTTGTCCCGTTGCAGGTGAAATTCCAGTATGGGTTAAAAATTCTGTTAGTGCCGTTGAAGGGATTTCACATGTGGAAGTCATCATAACCTTTGATCCACAGTGGACGGCGGATCGCATGTCTGAAGAAGCACGCATTGCTGTTGGCTGGTATTGATCAAGAACTTTAAGTGAGATGTTGTATGTTGAAGTCTCTTATATCTCTTAATAAGTCAATAAGTTCTTTTGTGACATGAGAGATTATTTTTTCCCCGTCTTTTGCATTAGCACCTCGTGCATTGCCAGCTGCCCCTTGAGGATTGATATCATGCATCATCCAACCGAAAGCATGTTTTCCATAAGCTCTGAGATGAGTGAATTCATCTTCTAGCATTCTTTGCTGATTATAAAAATCTTCTGCTTTATCCATATTCACTTGATCTGGGGCTATAGCTAACATGAGAGATGTTTCTCTAAACCCAGCATGAATGTCAAGCAACTGTTCTTGTAAGGAAAGTAATGTTTCAGGTAAACCAAAACGCGTCCAGCTTGTCGTAACAGCGAGCATATTGTAACGTGCACGCAATTCTGTCGCAACAATAGTCATGAGGGCTGAATTTCCGCCATGAGCGTTTAATATCAGGAGTTTTTGAATCCCTTGCTGATGCTGTTGGGCCCCAATACGAATCCATCTGTTGATTGCTTCATGCCAGGAAAGTGTTTTTGTTCCTTTGGCACGCATATGCTCAATAGAATAACCAACAGATTCGACATCGAGAAAGCGTATCTCTAAGACATTTGTTAGCAAAGATTGTAAACGTTTTGCAATGGCGTGTGCAATCAGCGTATCTGTTTCCAAAGGGAGATGAGGGCCGTGGTATTCATGTGCACCAAGTGGTAGAATAGCGATTGTATTCGGAAAATTCATGTGGATTTCCTGATAATGTCAGTTCATGTTAGTTTATGAAAGAAAATATTCCTTCATTGAGTTTATTCAAAATCTTTTTCTTGCTTTTATGATTTAAATTGATGATATGGGAAAAATGGAGGTTTTAGTTATGGACGTACCATTCGTAAACCGGGTCAGATCCGGGAGGAAGCAGCCCTGACGATTCTCTGTGCGGGTCATTTTCTAGCCTCCACTTTTTTTTCTCAACATTTTTGGAGAAGCGTATGGAAACGGATATTCCAGAGAAGACCTATTACGTTCTTGCTCGCAAATACCGTCCAAAGGAATTTTCGGATTTGATTGGTCAGACTCCTCTGGTGCGTACGTTAAAAAATGCATTTGAATCTGGTCGCATTGCTCAAGCATGGATGCTCACTGGGGTACGTGGTGTTGGGAAGACAACAACTGCGCGTATTTTAGCGCGTGCTTTGAATTATAAGACTGCAATAATGGATAGACCAACAATTCACTTTGATCGGCTTGGTGAACATTGTGAGGCGATCATGAATGGCTCTCATGTCGATGTCGTTGAAATGGATGCGGCTTCTCATACTGGGATTGAGGATATCCGGGAAATTACTGAGCATGTGCGTTATCGTCCTGTTTCAGCACGATATAAAATTTATATCATTGATGAGGTCCATATGCTGTCTACACAGGCGTTTAATGGCTTGCTGAAGACTCTGGAAGAACCGCCATCACATGTTAAATTTATTTTTGCTACGACAGAAATTCGCAAGGTCCCGATGACAGTCCTTTCACGGTGCCAACGTTTTGATCTACGCCTGGTTGCTTCAAAAGTTTTGATTGAGCATCTGAAAAAGATTTCTTATGCTGAAGGAATCAAGGTCCAGGACGAAGCCATTGCAATCATTGCTCGAGTCTCTGAGGGATCCGTACGTGATGCTTTGTCCGTTCTAGATCAGGCCATTGCTTACGGTCGTGATGAAGTAGAAGTAGAAACTGTGTCTAGTATGCTGGGCTTAGCTGATAGGACGCGGATTATCAATCTTTTTGAAGATATTATGGGTGGTGCAGTCGGAAGAGCCTTGCAAGGCTTTAAAAGCCTTTACGAGGCGGGTGCTGATCCTAAGATGATTCTCAGCGAACTGGCTGAGTTCACTCATCTTGTCACTCGTTTGTATTTTACCCCAGACCTTGGTGAGGATTTCTCGCTTGTAGAAGAAGAACGTCGGCGTGGATTAGCCTTTGCAAAAAAGCTGTCTGTGATGACTCTCTCTCAGAGTTGGCAGATACTTTTAAAAGGGATCGCAGAGGTTGAAAAATCTTCAAGGCCTTTTGCTGCTGCGGAAATGTTGTTGATTCGTCTTTCTCATGCAGCTGATTTGCCAACACTTGATGAAGTAATTCGGAATCTTGAAGTGACTTCTTCTCAGGAGGAGACAGCGAGCGAAAAAAAAATTACAGAATTCAGTGATCTGATTTTACTGGCTGGGGAGAAGGGCGAATTTCAACTTAAATTTATGCTGCGGGAATATGTCCGCCTTATATCTTTTGAGTCGGGTCGGATTGATTTCACTTTGACAAAAGATGCGCCTCTTAATTGTTCTCAAAAAATTTTTGAATTCCTTTATAAATGTACAGGAGAATCTTGGGTCATGAATGTAGCTGAAGAAGGTGGTGGTGCTACGGTTGCTGAAAAAGAAAGAGCAAGCCGTTCTGCTCTTTTGTGTGATGCAGAGAATGATAGCGATGTTGCTGAAATTGTTTCTTTATTCCCCGGATCAAAAGTTGTTGATGTCCGCTTTAAGGATGAGAAAAGGGAAAAATAGGATTGGGATCAGAGTGTAAAAATGAAAGGACTTGCATAATGCGTAATATAGCCGCGATGATGAAGAAAGCAGGAGAAATGCAGGAGAAGATTGCTAATTTAGAAGCCGTAGGGACTGCAGGCGGTGGTCTGGTTACTATTATTTTAAACGGAAAAGGTGCGATCAAGGCTGTGACGATTGATGATTCTGTCGTGAATCCAGAAGAACGTGAGATTCTAGAGGATTTGATCCTTGCAGCTCATAACGATGCTAAAGCTAAAGTTGAACTAGCAATAGCGAATAAAACACAAGAAATGATGGCTGGCTTACCAATTCCTCCAGGGTTTAATCTTCCCTTTTAAGGGAAGAGACTTCCTGAGAGAATTCCAAGAAAAATGAAGAATCCAACGATTGTGTTAGCTTTGAAAAGCTTCAGACAGATATGAGGCGAGTTCACCTTCAGTTCTTTTATTTGATACAGCATATGAAGTGCTGCCAAGACTAAGCCGCTCAGTGTGATCAGTGGCATGTGAGCTAATATGAAAGCGAAGCTTATAAGAATAGCCATCATTCCATACATACAAAAAAGAGAAAATTTTGTTCTTTTCTTGAACAGCTGAGCTGTTGAACCTATACCAATCAAGACATCATCTTCTTTATCTTGATACGCATAGATTGTATCATAGCCCATTGTCCACAATACAGCTCCTAAATAAAGGAAGACTGGGGGCAAAGTGAGACGATCGCTCGTTGCTGTCCATCCAAGTAAGGCTCCCCAATTGAAGACTATGCCTAAGAAGAGTTGTGGCCAGTCAGTGATGCGCTTCATAAATGGATAGATGGCAACCAAAATAAGGGAGATCAGACCTAAGATAATTGTCAGGAAATTAAATTGAATAAGGACAACAAAACCTATCAAGGACTGCAGAAACATAAAACATATGGCTTGCTTTCTGCTAATTTGTTCTGAAGGGAGAGGGCGTGATCGTGTGCGCTCGACCTCTCCGTCAATTTTCTGATCAATCAGATCATTATAGGTGCATCCTGCCCCACGCATAGCAATGGCACCAATAAGAAAAAGTATAAGTTGCCATAGAAAAGATTTGTTATTTTCAGTATGGGCGGCTAAAGCTGTTGACCACCAGCAGGGCCAGAGTAAAAGCTGCCACCCTACGGGTCTATCCCAGCGTGCCAGTTGTGCGTAAGGCCATATTCCTTTTGGTAAGAGCTGATAAACCCAACTTTCTTCTGATGAATCTGTAATACGGCCTGCTCTGTTTTTGCTTTGAATATGAGGTATATATTTTTTAAATTGCATTTTTTTAGCTTTTTCTAGAAAGATATGATAATGGATCATGGTTCTTTGATACAGTTTAGGATAATCAGTCAGAGAGAGAGAGGAAACGAATATGAACGTTCTTCTTATAGGATCCGGTGGGCGCGAGCATGCTCTTGCATGGAAAATTTCTACCTCTCCTTTACTTGACAGATTCTATTGCGCTCCTGGTAATTTAGGAATATCTCAATTTGCTGAAAATATTCGCCTTGATCTATCGAATCATATCGATGTCGTTGCTTTTTGTCATAAAAAAAATGTTGATTTAGTGGTGATTGGGCCTGAAAAACCGCTTGTTGAAGGACTTTCTGATTCTTTGCGGAAGGCTCATATTCGTGTTGTGGGTCCAAGTGCTGCTTCTGCTCGTTTGGAAAGTTCAAAGGCTTTTACAAAGGATTTATGCACGCGTCTTTCTATTCCAACAGCTGTTTATGGCCGTTTTACTAATGCGAATGAAGCAAAATCTTATATTTTTTCTCATGGTGCACCAATTGTTATTAAGGCCGATGGCCTGATGTCTGGCAAAGGTGTTGTTGTTGCTATGACCCTGAAGGAAGCGCTTGCTGCTGTCGATTCTTATTTTGATGGAAAAGGTAGCAACATGGAAATCGTTATTGAAGAATTTTTACAAGGTGAAGAGGTAAGTTTTTTCTGTTTATGTCATGGTGAGATTGCGGTTCCTCTAGGGAGCGCTCGAGATTATAAACGGGTTTGGGATGGTGATACAGGCAAGAATACAGGTGGGATGGGGGCTTATTCTCCTGTTGCCGCTATGACTCCATATATGGTCATGCGTATCATGCATGAGTTCATTCAGCCAACACTCAAGGAAATGGTTGCGATTGGTTCACCCTTTAGTGGTATTCTTTTTGCTGGTTTAATGATTACGGATGATGGTCCGAAACTTATCGAATACAATGTTCGCTTTGGTGATCCTGAATGCCAGGTTCTCATGATGCGATTCAAGGATGATTTACTCCAAATTTTTGTAGCGACTGCAGAAGGGAATCTCGCTTTTGCTTCTGAACCTGAATTGTTAGATGAGGCATCACTGACCATTGTTCTTGCAGCGAAAGGTTATCCAGAATCACCTTTAAAAGGAAGTCAGATTCATGGTGTAGAAGAAGTAGCATTCTTACCTCATGTTATGCTCTTTCATGCTGGTACAGCGGAAAAAGATGGGAAATTGCTTGCTGATGGTGGTCGTGTTTTAAATATAGCTGCATATGGGAAAACGCTTAAGGAAGCACAAGAAAAAGCATATAGCGCAATTGAAAAGATTCGCTGGAGAGAAGGTTTTTGGCGTTCTGATATTGGGAGGTGATCGTTTTTTAATTATTTTTTTTTAGGATATGAAGA
>QEND01000004.1 GCA_003331105.1 Candidatus Tokpelaia sp. JSC161
GCATGCCCAGGACAATCAACATGCGCATAATGACGACTTTTTGTCTCATACTCAACATGTGCTGTTGAAATTGTAATTCCACGAGCCTTTTCTTCAGGAGCAGCATCAATTTGATCATAAGCACGAAACTCACCAAAATACTTCGTAATGGCTGCGGTAAGAGTCGTTTTACCATGATCAACATGACCAATAGTACCTATGTTCACATGAGGTTTCGTACGTTCAAACTTCCTCTTCGCCATCAGGCATGCCCTCCTTCTCAGTAAAAGAATACTCTGCTTAACAAAAACCACCCAGACGCTAAGACAAATAAACCAAAGCAAAATGCCTTATAATCTATTTGATTTACATTGCAATATCTTTATTTCATTGACATTCAGAAAATAGATGCTCCTATTTTGCCTCTTAAGCGGAAGAGAACAAGATTCCTATCCATTAAAGGAAGTACATCTGCCAGTTCCGGTCCACTCTCTTTCCCTGTTAAAGCAATACGCAAATGTTTAAAAATATCTTGTTTCTTTCTACTGGTTTTTTCTTTTAAGCCGTCTGTCCAGACGCGCAATGTATCCTTCTTCCAAGGTTCTTCCGGCAACAAGAAAGCGGCTTGATCTAAAAAAGTATCATCATTAGGAAAAAAAGAAAATTTGATACTTTTGTCCGTTATAATTTTCCACCACTCATATGCTTCTAAGACAGTATTAAGATTTTGTCGGATCGCAAGCCAAAAGGGCTCAGCCTTAGCACCCAATATACCCATTTTCGATAATTTTCCAGAAACCTCAGAAAATTCTAAATTGTGAACCAGACGACGATTCAGATGAAGAAGATCTTCTAAATTAAATTTAGCTGAAGATTTTGATATAAAATTCATATCAAAATTCTCTAACAAATCCAGCATGTTCTTATAAACTTTCACACTTTCTGATGTCCCAATCAAGACAGCTAGTGATATCAGAGACATGTTCTCAAAGCCTGACTTACGTAAAGCAAAGACAGATAAATCCTTGTTGCGCTTGGAAAGTCCTTCACCTAACACTGTTGTTAAAAGATTCACATGCGCAAAATTTGGTAACACGGCCCCCAAAGATCTAAAAATAGCAATTTGCACAGCAGTATTCGTTATATGATCTGCACCACGAATGATGTGTGTGATTCCCATCACTATATCATCAATGATAGAAGTAAGTGTATATAAATAGCTTCCATCTGCACGCATTACAATCGGATCAGAGACAGAAGAAAGATCGATCTTCTGGCGACCCCAGACCATATCATCCCATTCTATGTAAGTACGTTCTGTATCAAAAGGATTCTTTAAAAAATTAGGTAACAAAAATCGCCAATGTGGTTTTCTTCCTTTTCTCTCCAATAGCATTTTTTCTTCATCTGCCAGATTCAGCGCAGCACGATTATAAATCGGGGCTAAAGCACGAGAAAGAAAACTTGTTCTCTGCTCTTCTAATTCCTCAATTGTCTCATAACAGGGATAAAGAAGCCCAGCCTTTTTAAGCGATTCACTAAAAGAATCATAATGTGCAAAACGTTCAGATTGAAAATAAATCTCATCGGGTCTTATCCCAAGCCACATAAGATCATCAGAAATAGCTTTGACATATTCATCTGTTGAGCGTTCTCGATCAGTATCGTCATAGCGTAAAAAAAAATGACCGCTTTGTTTTTTACTAAAAAGCCAATTCAGCAAAGCAATACGAGCATTACCGATATGAAGGTAGCCTGTGGGAGAAGGAGCAAAACGAACACGAATCATCTATTCTTGAATACCTCACTTAGACCAGGGAAAATATCAAACAAATCTAAGATTCGTTCTAAAACGATTCGTTATCGGATAACAACGATCACGGCCAAAACTCTTAGAGGTGATCTTAACACCAGGAGGCGACTGGCGACGCTTATGCTCAGCTGCATAAAGCAAATTTTCAATTCGCTCGACCACTTCCCGACTATATCCGCAATTTATAATTTCATCAACACTCATATCATGCTCAAGAAATTTTTCTAAAATAGCATCTAAAAGCGGATAAGACGGTAAAACATCTTCATCAATCTGCCCTTCGCGCAGTTCAGCTGAAGGTGCTTTATTAAGGACAGAAAGCGGAATAACAATCCCATTTGGACCTTTTGCCCCTTGTGGCTTATAAGCATTACGCCATTTACTCATGGCATAGACATGCATTTTATAAATATCCTTAATTGGATTGAACCCGCCGTTCATATCACCGTAAATTGTAGCATAACCAACAGCTATCTCTGATTTATTCCCTGTTGTAATAAGCATTGCACCAGTTTCATTAGAAGCTGCCATTAAAAGAGTTCCACGCAGTCTACTTTGCAAATTCTCTTCTGTGACCCCTTTAATCGATCCAGAAAATAGTTGAGTCATACCCTTTGTAGCTTCTTTCACTAACCCTAAAATAGGAAGAACATCATATCGACAACCTAACTGATGAGCACATGCGGCAGCATCATCGCAAGACATCTGCGAAGTATAAGAATATGGCATCATAATCGTTCTGACATGCTCCGCTCCAATAGCATCAACAGAAATCGCTGCACATAAAGCAGAATCAATTCCGCCTGAAAGACCGAGAACAATATCCTCAAATCCATTTTTCTTGACATAATCTGCAAGTCCTAACATACACGCAGTATAATCTGCCTCTAATCCTAACAATAAATGAGAAGATGGGCCCTGAAAACACCGCAAACCAGAATATGTTTCTCTCCACCCAGTAATACTGAGGTCTTCTTCAAAATGTTTCATCTGAAAAGCAAGAGTGCCATCAGCTTCTAAAGCAAAAGATCCACCATCAAAAAATAGCTCATCCTGTCCGCCAAACTGATTCACATAGACAATAGGCAGACTGCTTTCCCTGACTTGTTGAGAAAGAATATGAAAACGCTTCTCCGGTTTACAACGCTGAAAAGGCGATGCATTAGAAACTAAAACAACCTGAGCACCCTTTTCTGCAAGTTTTTTACAAAAAGAATGATCTTTGCTCCAGATATCTTCACAAATCAATAACCCCAAAGAGATTCCACGAAAAACGACTGGATCTGGCTCCACCCCTTTTGTAAAAACACGTCTTTCGTTAAATTCATCATAATTTGGCAAATTGACCTTATATCGCTCTGCAATAATTCTACCTTTATCAAGTAAGACCAGAGCATTATAGAGACTTCCTTGACGTTTCAGGGGCACCCCTATCACTATCCCAGGCCCACCATCTTTGGTATCACGAGCTAATTCATGTATCGCCTTCTCACAAGCATAGAGAAATGATGATTTAGAGACCATATCCTCTGGCGAATAGCCACAGATAAACATCTCGCTAAAAAGAACAAGATCAGCTCCTTTCTTGCAAGCGGTGATACGAGCAGCCCGAGCAAGAGAAACATTCCCTGCAATATCCCCCATCACAGGATTTAGCTGGGCCATTGCTAAAAAAAAATCTTTCATCTTGCTCTCCGACTAAAATCCTCAAGTAGCTTCTTAATTATTCACGACCATTCTTAATGATCCCGAATCACGACTATCTTTTAAAAAACCTGCGACAAGAAGAGCAAGCTCTAAGGCCTGACTCGCATTAAGCCTTGGATCACAATGAGTATGATATCGTAATGCAAGGTCCTTTACAGAAAGGTCGTGTAGCCCCCCAGTGCATTCCGTCACATTCTTTCCTGTCATCTCAATATGAATCCCACCAGGATAACTACCCTCTGAGTGATGTACCATGAAAAATGATTTAATTTCTCGTATAATAGAATCAAAAGAACGAGTTTTATAGCCATTCTCTGTAATAGTATTGCCATGCATAGGATCACATGACCAAATCACCTTACGGCCTTCTCGCTCAACAGCACGAACAAGCTTTGGAAGAGACTCTTCAATACTCTTATAACCAAAGCGGGCTATTAAAGTTAACCGACCGCCTTCATTTTCAGGATTGAGAACATCAATCAATCTTAATAAATCATCTGACGATAACGAAGGCCCGCATTTAAGACCAATCGGATTTTGAATCCCACGGCAGTATTCTACATGAGCATGATCAAGCTGACGTGTTCGATCACCAATCCAAAGCATATGCGCAGATGTCGCATACCAATGACCTGTAGCTGAATCAATTCGTGTCATGGCTTCTTCATAGCCAAGCAGTAAAGCCTCATGACTTGTAAAAAAAGCTGTTTCCTGAAACCCTGAATTAATCTTGGAGGTCACACCAAGAACATGGATAAAATCCATTGTTTCAGCAATACGGCATTTTAGAGTTTCATAACGTTTCTCAAGCGGTAAACTCTCAACAAAAGCAAGCATCCATTTATGGATATTCTCAATATTTGCATAACCACCTAAAGCAAAGGCGCGCAGCAAATTAAGCGTTGCCGCTGATTGACGATACCCCACCTCCATCCTTTCTGGATCTGGAATACGTGATTCTACATTAAATTCTAACCCGTTGATAATATCTCCTCGGTACGCAGGCAATTCCACACCATCTCTCATCTCCATATTTTTAGATCGAGGTTTAGCAAACTGCCCGGCAATACGTCCCACCCTAACCACTGGCTTAGCTGCACCAAAGGTCAAAATAACAGACATTTGTAAAAAAACACGAAAAAAATCATAAATCATGCCTGTATCATGCTCGTAAAAACTTTCAGCACAATCACCGCCTTGTAAAAGAAAAGCCTTACGCTCAGCTACATCTGCGAGTTCCTTTCTTAGCTTAAGTGCCTCATCTGCAAAAATCAAAGGCGGATAACGATACAGATGCTCCTCAACCTCAATGAGCTTTTGTAGATCAGGATAAGTTGGTATCTGTGTACCCGGCTTTGATCTCCACGATCGGGGTGTCCAATTTTCTATCATAGACGACCTACCTTTTTCCAAAAAAATTCTGACTTTTCCGGATTCAGAAACACTAATAGAACAAGAAAAAATAGCAAATTTTATGTTTGTTTCATAAAAATCTCCTCTTCCTATAAGAGAAAGGCCCTCTTCTCTATCTATCAAAAATGAATTCAACAAAATCTATTCAATCTTTCAATACAGCAGTGATTGAAAAAACATTATTCAGTTTTCTTTCCATAAGAATAACGGTAGCTTGCATTATACATAGTGACAAGCTCCTCTGCTGCAGTGGGGTGGAGTGCCATGGTGGCATCCAACACATCTTTCGTTAAACTGCCTTTCAGAGCTATAGCAAGAATCTGTATCAACTCACTCGCATTCTGTCCCAGTATATGCGCACCTAAAAGAATCCGACTATCTCCATGAACCACCAGCTTCATGAAACAGCGCTCCTTTCGTCCAGAAACAACATGACGCATGGGAAGAAAATGTGCTCTATAAATTTCAACATGATGAAATTTTTGCACAGCCTTTTCTTCGGAAAGTCCGACAGAAGCAACTTCTGGTTGCGAAAACACAGCTGTTGGAATCACATTATAATCTGGTGAAGTTGGTATACCCTCAAATACTGTTTTCACAAAGCACATAGCTTCATGAATGGCTACAGGAGTCAATTGCATTCGATTCGTCACATCCCCAATCGCCCAGATATGACGAACATGAGTTCGCATATAAGAATCAACAAGCACCCGACCCGCAATATCTGTAGAAACTTTTGCTTTATCTAAAGCAAGAGCCTCCGTTTTAGGGACACGACCCAATGCAAGAAGAACTTTATCGACTAGAAACTCCTTTCCATGAGATAAGAATACGAGAAGCTGTTTATTCTTCTTCTCAACAGAGTGAATCAAGCTATTCGAGATAATACCGATTCCTTTCATTCTCATAGCATCTTGCAACTGACTCCGTAAATCCTCATCAAAACGCCGTAAAATGAAATCTCCACGAGAAACAAGCGTAGTGTTCACCCCAAAACCATGAAAAATATTAGCAAATTCAACAGCAATATAACCAGATCCGACAATCAGCATGGATTGTGGTAAACTCTGCAAATGAAAAATATCATCAGAGGAGATACATAAATCTTTCCCAGGGAAATCATATCTCTTTGGACACGCACCTGTCGCTATCAAAATTTTTTCAGCAGTAACCCGTTCACCTGTAAAAACAAGCTCTAAAGTATGCTCATCAATAAAAACAGCTCTATCCTTATAAATACTGACTTTACTTTTTTTGAGCCCTTCCGAGTAGAATGTTTCAAGACGAGAAATCTCATTTTTTTGAGAAGACATCAGCTGATCCCAGCTAAAAGATGGGTTCTCTACACTCCAACCAAATCCTCGTGCATCTTCAAAAACTTCTGAATAAGATGAGGCATAAGTAAATATTTTTTTCGGGACGCAACCACGAATGACACAGGTTCCCCCTAAACGATTCTCTTCAGCGATTGCCACCCTCCGACCTAAATCTCCAGCAAGACGAGCTGCACGAATCCCAGCAGAACCAGCACCAATGACAAATAAATCATAATCATAGGTTAACATAAAAAACCTGCGTAACCCTCCATAATGAAAAAATATATAAAACGTCTTGATTGACATCGCAATATTTTAAGGAAATGTCATACAACCCTATTCCTTCCAAATTTACTTCCGCCCAAGCTTTTCATTCAATGCTTTTTCAACATTCACTGCAAGATCATGCCCAAAAGCTTGACGCCACATATCATAGGCTTTAACAGAATCCGCCATGGCCTCTGGGCCTCCCATTAAAAGCTTTTTCCCAACAGGAGAAGAATAAAATATTGCTATATTTTTCAACTCATCTTCTGTAAAGTGTTTAGCGTAAATACCTACAACTTCTCTTTCAAGGTCAGCACGCCGCTCTATCAAAATCATTGCTTGTTCATCAACAGTTTGCGAAATCATTTTTTCCAAATGAGGATCGTTACGCATAAGCTCATTTTTTAATGCAATCATAGTATGCGGTAAAAAATAATCAAACTGATCAGTTGCATGTATGATAGAAAGGACTTTATGTGCAGCTTGAAAATGTGATTTTTTGATATTATCTGCAGCTAACAAACTCATTCCTGAAGCTAGAAATGTGATTGTAGTAAACGCTATGATGAAAAAATAACCAATTCTTTTCATAAAAAAACCTCTTAAAATTAGTTATAGGTAAAAGCTCTATAGCTAGGAGCGAGTAGCTCGACCCTACCATCTTCACAGGCTATAAGAGCACGAGAAGCAAGCTGTAAAAAAAGCCCATGGTCTACAACACCAGGAATCTCTAGCAACCGAGCAGACAGAGATTCTGGATTTAAAATGGGACCCAAAGAAGCATCAAGAATAAAATTTCCATTATCAGTGACAAATGGCCTTTCCTCTGTTTTTCGAAGATTGATATTCGCTTCAAGCCCGAGCATCAGCGCGACCTTTCTAATAGCCCTCCTTGTAGTCTCAAAACCAAAAATATTTACTTCGATAGGAAGTGGAAAAGCTCCCAAATTATCTACAACCTTACTATAATCAGCAATGACGAGCATCTCCTTTGAGGCCGCCGCTACGATTTTTTCACGCACTAATGCACCACCTCCTCCCTTTATTAAGCTCAATCCTGGACCAATTTCATCAGCTCCATCTACTGTTAAATCAAGATTTTGCATCTCTTCAAGGCTTTTCAAAAAAATTCCAAACTCACGACAGAGAAGCGCACTCCGTTCAGAAGTTGCTACACCATAGACTAACAATCCCTGTGCAACACGAATAGATAATAAACGAATAAACTCCTCTGCTGTCGACCCTGTTCCAATCCCAAGGCGCATACCACTCCGTACAAAATTAAGTGCTTTTTCAGCTACAGCAATCTTCAACTTTTCTACAGCTAGCATTTCCCATATCGCTTATCATATCTTGAGATCGTCTTATATCAGTTCAACACGATCTACTCCGTGAATAGCTTGTACTGCTGAAGCAATACGCGGTCCAATCTTAAAACGTCCGCCGAGTATAACTTCTACTTCATATTCTTCATCCTTCAACAAAATAAGACTTACTTCGCTCTGTCCCTGTGACTGAAGATAGGGAACAATCTTCTTAATCGCATCTGAGGAACTCACATAAAGGCGCATAGATTTTTGCAAGCGTCCCGCCTCATCCTCAAGCGATTGAACATTCTGAATCTTTAAAGTGATCCCTTCTGGTTTATTCTCAGCGTTGACCGTGATCAGAACTGAACGACCAGGCTCTAAGAGCTCAAAATACTGATTTATTCCTTCTGAAAAAAGCAAAGCTTCATATTTTCCACTTGCATCAGAAAAATAAATAATCCCTACTTTATTTCCTGAACGAGTCTTACGAATTTTTCTTGCATTGACTGTCCCAGCAAGCCTACCTAAACTGAATCCTTGAGGCATAGCTTTAGAAAAAGCATCCCATGTCTGCACACGCATTTTCATAAGCAACGACTGATATTCATCAAGCGGATGTGCAGATAAATAAAACCCAATAGACTGGAATTCATGATGCAATTTTTCCCCTGCAATCCAAGATTTCACATCAGGCAAAAATATTTCATCTTTTGAAGCATTTAATACACGAAACATATCAAACTGGCCGCTATTCGCATCTTTAGCTAAACGCTGAGTATAAGCGATGATATTATCCAAACCCGCCATCAGGGTTTCACGCTGAATCTCAAACGAATCAAAAGCACCAGCACTAATTAAACCTTCCCAAACACGACGATTTATAATACGCGGGTCAGTCCTTTGACAAAAATCTTCTAAACTCGAAAATAACTTATTAGCTCTAGATGCTAAAATATGATCGACAGCAGGCTCTCCAACACCTTTAATTGCAGCGAGAGAATAATAGATCTGATTCTCATTGACTTCAAAAAAACGAAAAGAGGTTTGCACAGAAGGTGCTACGATCGTGATCCCTAATCGCTCTGCTTCTTGCCTAAAATCATTGAGCTTTTCAATATTAGAGATATCGTAAGTCATCGATGCTGCAAGAAACTCAACAGGATAATGCGCCTTGAGATAGGCTGTCTGATAAGAGAGAATTGCATAAGCCGCTGCATGGGATTTATTAAAACCATAATCCGCAAACTTCGCTAATACATCAAAAATTACATGTGCCTTCTCCTCTCTCAGACCGCCCTTCAACGCTCCATTAACAAAGCGTATACGCTGACTCTCCATTTCCTTTCGAATCTTTTTACCCATGGCACGGCGTAACAAGTCAGCTTCACCAAGAGAATAACCTGATAAAACTTGTGCAATCTGCATCACTTGTTCTTGATAAACAATCACCCCCTGAGTTTCCTCCAACAAAGAATCAATCTGAGGATGAATTGAAATAATTCTCTCCTCTCCGTGCTTACGTGCATTATAAGTCTGAATATTTTCCATAGGCCCAGGCCGATAAAGCGCTACCAATGCAATAATATCCTCAATTCTATCCGGACGCATACCAATTAAGGCTTTACGCATCCCTGCACTTTCCAGTTGAAAAATACCAACAGTCTCACCGCGCCCTAACATCGCATAAGTTGATTGATCATCAAGCGAAAGATGCGAAAGATCAATTTTTATACCCTTACTACGCTCAATCAGATCAACCGCTCTGCGCAAAACAGTCAATGTCTTCAGACCAAGAAAATCAAATTTTACAAGCCCAGCCTGTTCAATATATTTCATATTAAATTGTGTTATAGGTATATCCGAGCGAGTATCACGATACATAGGCACAAGCTCCCATAAAGGCCGATCCCCAATAACAATACCCGCAGCATGCGTCGAAGCATGACGATAAAGACCTTCAAGCCTCGTGGAAATATCAATCAAACGACCAATAATAGGATCTTTTTGTCTTTCCTCCTCAAATTTTGGCTCATCGGCTACAGCCTGAGCTAATGAAAGTGGATTCGCAGAATTTAAAGGAATCAACTTAGTTAAGCGATCTACTTGGCTGTAGGGCATATCTAATACACGCCCAACATCACGTAACACAGCACGCGCCTGTAAGGTACCAAAAGTAATAATCTGAGCTACTTGCTCATGCCCATATTTTTTTTGGACATACTGAATAATTTCCTCTCGCCTTTCCTGACAAAAATCTATATCAAAATCTGGCATAGAGACACGATCAGGATTAAGAAAACGTTCAAATAATAAAGAAAAGCGTAATGGATCAACATCTGTGATCATCAAGGCGTAAGCAACAAGAGATCCAGCACCAGATCCCCTTCCTGGCCCTACAGGAATCCTCTGTGCCTTAGCCCACTTAATAAAGTCGGAAACAATCAAAAAATATCCTGGAAATTTCATTTTAACAATAACAGAAATCTCATATTCAAGGCGTTTTTTATAATCCTTCAAGCAGTACCCTTCGGCGAAACCAGACAATTTTAAGCGGGATAGAAGCCCATCACGGGCCTGTCTCTCCATTTCTTTTCCCTCTTCTTTGATGAGAGAATCTGGATGATGACCACCTACATCAATAAAACGTGGTAAAATAGGTTTTCTTATCGGTGCGGCCACATGACATCGCTTTGCTATTTCAACTGTATGATCAAGAGCCTCAGGTAAATCACGAAATAACTCGACCATCTCCTTCTGGCTTTTTAGATAATGTTCTTGTGTAACCTTGCGACGATCTCCTGCAGACAGGAGCTTTCCCTCCGCAATAGCTAATAGCACATCATGTGCTTCATAATCTTCAGGTTTTAGAAAAAAAGCTTCATTTGTAGCAACCAGGGGCAGTTTTTTTTCATATGCTAAATTAATAATTTTGTCTTCAACTGACAAATCGTAGTTTCCATGACGCTGTAGTTCAATATACAGTCTATGAGGAAAAAGAGCATGCAAAATATCTAACCTTTTTAAAGCGTCCCTCCATCGATCGACTACAAGCGCTTGATCAAGGGGCCCCCCCGGACCACCAGTAAGTGCAATAATTCCTTCTACGGAATCTTTATTTAGCGATGCAATACGGAGATGGGGAAGGTCTGTAAGAGATGATTTCTCAAGATAAGCACGACTCACCAGACGAACAAGATTTGCATACCCCTTATTTGTTGCTGCAAGAAACACAAGCGAGGGAAGGCCAGAAAAGACCTTCTTACTCCAAAAATCAAGTTTCTTATCCTCAAAATCAACCATCAATTGGCAACCCACAAGCGGTTGAAGCCCGACTTCAAAACATTTTTGGGAAAACTCAATCGCACCAAACAGATTATTGCTATCAGTCATCGCAATCGCTGGCTCTTTATCTGCTAAGGCATGAGCAATAATCTTATCAATCTTCAAGGCACCTTCCAGCAAAGAATAAGCTGAGTGCACCCTAAGATGAATAAAAGATGGTTGTATCAACTTATACCTGTCTTTTAGCACTTTTTTAAACCCACTTCCTATTCCTATTGACAATCAGGTACACTCTACAATGCGACCATCTTGTAAAGTAATACATCTTTGCATTCGTTTGGCTAACATATAATTATGAGTCACAATTAAAGCGGACAAACCAGAATAATGTACAAGGGCAGAAAGAGCCTGGAAAATACATTCTGATGTTAGTGGATCAAGATTACCAGTTGGTTCGTCAGCAAGGAGAATAAGTGGGACATTAGCAACAGCACGGGCTATAGCCACTCTTTGTTGTTCTCCACCTGAAAGCTCAGAAGGCCTATGCATAGCACGGGGACGAAGATCGAGATACTCAAGTAATTCAAACGCCCTCTTCTGTGCCGTTTTTCTCGATTGACCAGCAAGCATCTGAGGAATCATAACATTTTCTAATGCAGTAAACTCAGGTAATAAATGATGAAACTGATAAACAAAACCGATATCAGAGCATCGGATTCGCGTCCGTTCATTATCAGACAGCTTTGAACAAGATTGACCACAGACTATCACATCACCGCTCATAGGTTTTTCTAAAAGACCCGCTATATGCAGTAAAGTTGATTTACCGGCCCCAGAAGGAGCAACGAGGGCTACCATTTCTCCTTTATTAAGAGAAAACCCTGCTTGTTTGAGAACAACAAGCGAATGATTTTTATCAGAATAGAAAAAATCAATATCTTCAAGCTCTAAAATTGCTCCCATTTCATTCATACCGTAACGCTTTGATAGGGTCAAGACGGGAAGCTTGCCACGCTGGAATCAATGTCGCAACAAATGAAAGAAACAACGCAACAAAAATAACTAAAGTCAGCTGCTTCATATCCAGCCTTGATGGCAATTGACTTAAAAAATATAATTCTCGATTAAAAATATCAATTCCGGATAACCATGAAATAAATTCTTGAATATGCTCAATCTTCAAAGAGGTTATAACCCCCAAAAGAACACCGACACCTGTACCAGTAAAACCAATCATAGTCCCAGCCATGACAAATATCCGCATAATAGCAATACGCCTTGTACCCATAGTACGTAAAATAGCAATGTCTCTGCCCTTATCCTTAACAAGCATGACCAGACTAGAAATGATATTGAGCGAAGCTACAAGCACGATCAGTAAGAGAATGATAAACATGACATTCCTTTCAACCTGAAGTGCAGCAAAAAAAGACTGATTACGATGACGCCAATCCACCATGAAAAATTCATTTCCAATGGATTTTTTTAAAAGAGAGTAAACCTTATCGACCTCATCTGGACTATCAAGAAAAACTTCAAGCGACTGAATCTTATCTTCATGATTAAACAAAATCTGGGATTCCTTTAACGGCATAAAAATAATTGAGGAATCATATTCATACATGCCGATTTCATATATTGCGACGACCTTATAAACCTTAATCCGAGGAATCACACCAAAAGGCGTGACATCTCCATCCGGATGAATCAGACGAACATGACTCCCAACACTTAAACCAAGCTTTCGAGCCATCCCTGTCCCAACAGCAATAGCATTGGAACTATCAACAAAATCCGCTAAATTTCCCTGCCTTATATTCTTGCTCACGGTTGAAAGCTTCTGCAAATCCTTCTGACGTAATCCCCGGACTAAAGCACCAGTCCCATCTCCGATTTCCCCTTGCACAAGCACTTGACCTTCAAGAATTGGTACAACAAATCGTTCCCCTCGAATAGCTTCAATCCGCGAAATTAATGATTCATACCCATCAAAAAAACCATTAACAGCATATATGAGAATATGTCCATTCATACCAAGAATTCTATTCAAGAGTTCAGTTCTAAACCCGTTCATGACAGACATAACAACAATGAGCGCCCAAACACCAATTAAAATTCCTAAAAAAGAAAGAATAGTCACTACAGATGTGAATATTTGCTTTCTATTAGGAATTATATAACGAAGTGCTATCATCCACTCCAAATACGAAAAAGAACGCACTTTTCTTGTTCTTGATAAGACCCCCTTCATTGCTTAGCTGTAACCCGGTTAATCATAGCATCCAAAGAGAATACTTCACCTTGATTATTTTTACGATCTTTGATCTCAATTTCACCTTTCAAAACATTCCGCGGTCCAATAATAATCTGCAAGGGCAGTCCTATGAGATCCATGGTAGCAAATTTTGAGCCAGATTGCTCATTCCTATCATCGAGTAAACAGTCAATCCCAGCATTTTCCAATTGCTGATAACATGAATCAGCAAAACGATCGCATAGCACATCCCCTGGCTTTAAATTAATAATACCAACATCAAAAGGCGCTATGGCCTTTGGCCAAATAATACCCTTCTTATCATGCGATGATTCAACAACAGCCCCAACAAGACGAGATAGCCCCATACCATAAGATCCCATAAAAAATGGATAATTTTTTCCATCGATTCCTATAAAGCGAGCACACATTGGGTTAGAGTATTTCGTGCCAAAAGAAAAAAGATGACCGACTTCTATCCCACGCGCAGAAATTCTATTTCTCGCAGATAAATCCGCCAAGGCTTCAGGATGCATATCCTCAGTCGCAGCATAAGGGTCTGTCCATTCACACACAATAGAAGCTATTTTTTTTTTATCAGAAAAATCTATTTCAGCGCTTGGGATTCTCATATCGAAATATTTTTGATCACAAACAACAGAACTCTCTCCAACTTGAGAGAGAATAATAAATTCATGGCTCATATCTCCGCCAATAGGACCAGAATCAGCTGAGATTGGTATAGCTACAAGTCCAATACGAGCGAATACACGTAAATAAGCTACAAACATACGATTATAAGATGCACGAGCCCCTGCAGAATCACAATCAAAAGAATAAGCATCTTTCATCAAAAATTCACGTGCACGCATGATACCAAAACGAGGACGGATTTCATCCCGAAACTTCCATTGGATCTGATAAAGATTCAGTGGGAGATCCTTATGAGACCGAACATAAGAGCGAACAATATCCGTCACAAGTTCTTCATTTGTTGGACCATAAAGCATATCACGATTCTGACGATCTTGAATACGCAACATTTCCTTCCCATAACTATCATAACGACCGCTTTCACGCCACAAACTAGCAGGCTGAATCGTTGGCATCAATATTTCAATGGCACCAGCACGATTCTGCTCTTCACGAACAAGCTTGCAAAGCTTATCTAAAACTCTCTTCCCTAAAGGAAGCCAAGAATAAATCCCAGATGATTGTTGACGAATGAGAGCAGCACGCAACATCAGAGAATGAGAGGAAATTTCAGCTTCTTTAGGAGAAGCCTTGAGAACAGGCAAAAAGTAATTTAAAAAACGCATCTTTCAAAAAATCTTTCATCAAGATTCCAAAAATAAAAAGGACTCTAGCTCTCAATAGCTTTTTGCCATCAAGGATGCCTATACACGCTTTCTCAGCGTTTCTTCTAAAAAAGTTCCCATTCATGGCATAAAATCATATCATCATTTCTTCCATATCGCCAGCGAGAAATATATATCCTACTGTATTTTACTACCTTATCATCACTGACTTATGACAACAGCCAGGATCCTCTGGTTCCAAGCAACAAAACAATCTAACGAGTTACTCCGAATCATACCAAAAATCTTTTCTTCTTGAAAGATTGCAAACGTGATCTCCGAGTTTTACTCTTATAAAAACGCGCTAGTGTATTTTCTGCTAATTCAAGACTTTTGACACAATCACGCCAAGCAATAGAGGTTTCTTCCCTCATGGAGCGATTAGGCTTTACAAATCCACGATTACTGTTTTCTCCGGCTAAAAATCTTGAATTCTCAGCGCTCAGTATTAGAGCATCCTTTAACCATTCAGGCTCTTTGTCCCGCTGTTTTTTCAAACAATTCAGAAGCGCTTCACAAAATAATAAAGTGGATGCATACAGACGAATTCCAGCCTGATCATAACGTATAGCCAAGGTCGTAAGCTCTCGTGAAGAAAGTCGCCCACGCAATGACCACCGAGCATTATCCCGAGCATTATCAATATTGCTAATCAAAGCAACAAGAGCTATATGCGTACGAGCACAACTATTCAGCGCACGAGAGGCACTTGTCACATTATGTGTATCTAAGGCATCAGCAGCTATAGTAAAATTATTGACTAATTCATGAAAAAAACGCTCAACAGAAATTCCAAGCATTTTAATCTGATTTGGAGTAAATAAAACCTGGCTAAACAGAAGTCCAATACCAGTTCCGACCATAACATCAATTAACCTGGTAAGTCCTGCAATTTCTGCTCCCATAGCAAAAATCATAATAGAGGAAACTCCGGCTTGTATAATAATAGCAGGAATCACGGCATAACAAGATGCCAAAAGCAAGCCAATAAAGCCAACAAGTGCTATCCGTATTTCTGTTAACATAGGCGGAAGAAGTAAGGATGTTTCACCAACTAGAACACCTGTTGCCACACCAACAAGTAAATAGACCGCTTGCCGACCATGATTCGGTAACCCAGGAGCAAGGCAGATCATTGCTGACATGGCTGCAAAAATTGGATGCGGATGACCAAGTATATGTTGTGAAATAAACCAAGCAATCCCAGCGGCTACACCTGCACTCAGCGCATCTTTCCAATTAGCCCTGATTTGTAACAGTGCTTGTTGCCATCGAAATCCTATCATAGAAGAGGCCAGACCAACATAATCATTGGAACAGAAACGAGAACAATCAACAAAGATAACGGAAAACCCAATCTTGGATAATCAGAAAAATGATAACCACCTGGTCCCATAACTAATAAATTGCACTGATGACCAATCGGTGTCAGAAAATCACAAGCAGCACCAATGGCTACGGCCATTAAAAAACCTTCTGGACGATAATGCAATGATGTCGCAAAACTAGATGCAATCGGGGCCATAACCATCACTGTTGCAGCATTATTCAAAAAAGGTGTAACTAACATAGCAGAAACAAGAATCAAGGTTAAAGCTCCATAGGGAGGAAAGCGGCCAGCTAAATGACTCAGCCATTCACCAATGAGTTGAGCACAGCCAGTATCACTCAGTGCTTCACTCACAGGAATAAGTGCAGCTAACATAATAAGAATTTTTCCATCCAGAGCCTGATACATTTCACGTCCTGGAATAACACGCAAAACCACCATAGCAGTGGCTGCAGAAAAAAAAGCAACAGGGACTGGTACCAACTGAAAAGCAGTTGAAAAAATTGCTATAGCAAGAGTAATAATCGGGATTAAACCACGGCGTAAATTCCCAAGCATAATCGTACGCCGCGCGAGCGGTAAGCATTTCAACTCACGTAAAAGATTTGGCAAAAGACTCTCACGCCCTTGAAGAACAATAATATCACCAAGACGAAAAATAATTTCTCCAAGCCTGGCTCTAATCCGTTCATGCTGGCGGCTTATCGCTAATAAATTCGCTTCGTAACGATCAAAAAGGGCTAAGCGCTTAGCAGAAATACCTATCAGTGGAGAATGATCTGTTATCACCGCCTCAACAACATCAATTTCCTCCTTATTTTCACCTTCTGTAACAATGCCCCCCGTTGCAAGATCAAGCCTTGCTGTATTTATAATAGTATCAAGAGCTTTGGATGACCCTTCAAACAACACAACATCTTTCTCCGTAAGAACTGTATCCGGACAAGGAACAATAGATTGTTTATTCCGTATAATGTTTAGAACAAGAGCTTCTCCACCACATGGACGCATCAGATCAGTGACTGTTTTTCCAATAATAGGCGATTCAGAAGAAACAGTTGCTTCTGATACATAATCCATAATATCCATGGCTTCATTATTCGAAATATGAATCCGTGTCCTAGAAGGTAAAAGCCAATAAAAAAAGATAAGATACAAGACTCCTGCACCTGCAACAGCAGCTCCAACTGGAGTATAATCAAACATAGAAAAAGTTTTTCCAAGCATTTTCTCACGTATTTGTGAAACAACAATATTAGGAGAAGTGCCTATCTGTGTCATTAATCCACCAAGTAAAGCTCCGTAAGCCATAGGCATCAAAAAAACAGAGGGAGATCTTTTCGAGCGACGTGCAAATTGAAACGCAATAGGCAACATAATAGCTAGCGCCCCAATGTTTTTAACAAAAGCTGATAAAAGAGTCACGCTAATCACAAGAAAAGCAAGTTGTAAACGAAGAGATTCTGTATCTGGCCAAATACGCTGAATGAGGGTTTCCATAACCCCAGATCGTGCAACACCTGCACTCACAAGTAAAGCACTCCCAACAATAATCACAATATCATTACTAAACCCTGAAAAAGCTTGTTTTGGACTAACAATCCCCACTGCTACTGAAATAAGCAAAGCAATAAGAGCAACAACATCGTAGCGAAACCGATCCAGCATTAAAAAAATCATCAATAAAACAAAAACAGAAAGAGATAATATTTGTTCATGAGTCATCAAGCAGCACCCTCTCTTCTGTTCTGTATACGACACTTGAACTCATATTAAACTAAGTTTTCTCAAAAAAAAATTTTAACGGATCTTTTCTAAAGAAGACTCGATCTCTTTAAGAGATACCTTGAAAAAATTCTTTGATTTGCTTTCTTTCATTTCATCCTCAAGAACTCTCTCTGCAGCAGAAATAGCTAAATCAATAAGAGAAAAGCGGAGAAATCTAAAAGCTTCAGCTTCTATCTGAGCAATCTTATGCTCAAGCATTTTCTTAGATCGTTCAATGTATTCTCCATTATCCTTATAGACTTCAGCAGAAAGAATCTGAGCTTCACGCTGAGCTGTAGATATAATAGATTCTGCCTCTTGTTCTGCTTCAAAACGTTTACGCTGAGTTTCGGAAAGAAGTTGCTGCGCTTCCTCGCGTAAACGACGCGCTTCCTCTAATTCATTGAAAATAAGCTTACTCCTAGAATCAAGCTTTTCTTTGATCCAAAGTGGAACCTTAAAAAAAATCAGAAAAATCAAAAATAACAAGAAAGCGATAAAAGCCCAGGCTGTATCATTCATAAGGATATTCCGCTCCTCTTTTGAACAGCTTCTTGAAGTCTTGCTTGATTCACAGAAGTATCAATAAGCTTAACAAGAATATCGCTTGCTAGCTCTGTAGCCATAATATCTAGATGATGCATGAGTTTATCAGAAAGGACTGAAATATGCTCTTCAGCCTCCAACAGATCCCTCCTAAAAAGTGATTGTGTTTTAAAACGCTCAGCTTCTGCTGTCGCCTTTGCTTTATCCACCGCTCTACAAACTATGGTAGTCCCATGTTCCTGCGCATCAGATAAAACTTTTTCATAAGCAATAATAAGATTATCAGCCTCACTCTTCATTCGAAAGGCTTGATCCATATCAGCTGCAATCCTCTCACGACGCATCTCAATAATACCACCAATACGTGGTAAAATCATACGCTCCATAAAAAAGTACAAACAACTAAAAAAAACAGTTAACCACAAAATATGTGAGAGAAAAAACGAAAAATCAAAAGCTGGAAAGACACCCATATGATCTCTATGCAAAGCGGTATGCTCATGACCCGACACACATTATGCATCCTTAATAAATTTCTACCTGCAGAGACTTATTTAAAGTTTTAAACAGCAAAGAGAAGAAGAAGAGCAATTAATAAAGAAAAAATACCTAAAGCTTCAGTAACAGCAAAACCAAACACTAAACGGCTAAATTGACTATCAGCCGCAGAAGGATTACGCAAAGCACCAGATAAATAACTACTAAAAATTTTACCAAGACCTAAAGCTGTTCCAGCCATACCAAAACAAGCAAGCCCTGCACCAATATATTTTGCAGCTTCGACTTCCATTGTATTCTCCTTTCAATAAAAAGCCTAGTAAGAAATCGCATTTTTTTTTTCTTTCTAATGTCCAACATGCAGCGCATCATTAAGATACATACAAGTTAATACAGTAAAAACATAAGCCTGTAAAAATGCGACAAGAAATTCAAGAGCTGTAATAGCAACCGTCAAGATCAAAGGGACAATAGAAGCACAGACTCCAAACGCTCCTAGGTGAATCATAGAGACAATAAACCCTGCAAAAACTTTTAGCGTAATATGTCCTGCTAACATATTAGCAAAAAGACGAACTGACAAACTAATTGGACGTGAAAGAAAAGAAATGAACTCAATGACTACAATAAATGGCAAAAGAATAAAAGGAACACCACTCGGCACAAAAATCTTAAAAAAACCCAAGCCATGATGAAAAAAACCATAAAATACAACGGTCAAAACGACTAAAGCTGCTAATGCAAAAGTCACAGCAATCTGTGAAGTCACAGTATAAAAATAAGGAAAAAGACCTAAAAAATTTGCAACAAGAACAAAAATAAACAAGGAAAATACAAGCGGAAAAAACTTTATACCTTCTAGACCTGTAGCTTCACGCAACATAGATGCAATAAAATCATACACTATTTCCGATACAGATTGCATTCGTGTTGGAACAAGAAACCCTTTCCAAGATGTTAACAAAAAAAATACAACAGAAACAATAACCGTTAACATGATAAAAAAAGATACGTTAGTAAAAGATAAATCATATCTACCAATATAAATCTCTATTAACCTTGATATATGAAACTGATGAATTGGATCCGTATTGCTATCCACCTTTTTGACCTCGTAACCTCACTCAACTTTTGCAACAATGGAAAAAATCCCAAAATCGCGCGCAACATATTGCTAACAAAGCCATTCGTCAAGCAGCAAACAGGAGATAATAAAGGAATTCTCATTGGTTGCGGGGGCAGGATTTGAACCTACGACCTTCAGGTTATGAGCCTGACGAGCTACCGGACTGCTCCACCCCGCGGTAAGGTAAATGATGCATTGAGCAGACCTGGCAGCGACCTACTCTCCCGTGTCTTAAGACAAAGTACCATCGGCGCAGGAGCATTTCACGGCCGAGTTCGGAATGGAATCGGGTGCAGCCGCTCCGCTATAACCACCAAGTCTGCAAAAAGCATCACATTATAATAAAAAAGCTGGTCTAAATCGTTGCATATTTACAATGAGAACAATCAAGTCAATCGAACAATTAGTACCGGTAAGCTACATACGTTGCCGTACTTCCACACCCGGCCTATCAACGTGGTCGTCTTCCACGGTTCTCAAGGGAATACTCGTTTTCAGGTGGGTT
>QEND01000005.1 GCA_003331105.1 Candidatus Tokpelaia sp. JSC161
AGTTGTTTCATGGAATGAGCAGTAAACGCATAAATATTCATCATAATTGCATCGACTGTGATTAGAGTCATGGTCATGATTATGACTTGTTTCCATAAGATTTGTGATGGTTCTATAAATTGAGGCATCAAGCTAATCATAAAAGCCCATGTCTTGACATTTGTCAGATCTGTTAAAAGTCCTGTAATGCAACGGTGAGGCCATGTCATGGTCTTTGTCTTGATTGATAATAATTTATGATTTTGATTTGAAAATAGGATTTTTGTACCAAGAAAGAATAACCATATTGCACCGATGATTTTGATCATCAAAAAAAGATGAGGAAAGGAAATGAAGATTTTAGTCCAAAATCCAACACTCATTACGATGAGTCCGACAGCTATTTCTTGACCAAGAATAGTTGGTAGAGCTTTTTTATAGCCGTAGTTCATGGCATAACTCATTGTTAGAATCGAGCCTGGTCCTGGAGAAATAGATGTAAGCAATGCTATGGAGAAAAATGCAGTCCATACGAGATATGTCACGATAAATTTCCTTTGCGAATCATTTGTTTCATACGAATCAAAAAATATATTGTTTTACAAGTATTATTTAATAAAAAATGCCTTGTAGTTTGGAAGAGAGTATGTCTTTACTGAGGCTTGTATTGCAAATCCTATGAAAGGATACGTGATGGATACTCTTCGTAATATAGATTATGGTCGTAAAACCTATTGTTTTCATCTTGAATATGAAACTTTGGCTGAACAAGCTGTTTTAGGTTCTGTAACACGGTCTGAGATTCAAGGGTTAGTTCGCTCTTTGCGTTCTGTCAAATTGATTACGGATCCGTGTGCCTCTTTATTACAGGAGTTTCTTTGTCGTATTCCTCCAGAGAATTTTCAAGAAAAGGGAGGGTGTTTAACCGTTTTTGCGAAGAATGCGGAATTAGCACAGGCGATGTCTCGACATGTGTCAACGATCAGCATTAATTTAGGGCATTTACGTGATTTAGGTTATGTGACGATGAAAGATTCTGCTAATTTCTGGAGGAAGAGTATAAGGAAGAATAAGAATGGTAAGGTTGTTGAAGCCTATGGTATTGATTTACGTATTTTAGTGGCTCGATATGCTTCTTTGAAAGCTCGTATTGAGGAACTTAAAAAGGTTGTCTCAGAAAGAAATGAGTTATGTATTGAGTATAAGAAGTGTTTGCGTAAGTTTAGAGCAACGTTTAACCGTATTTCGCGTGAAGATGGGATCAAGCATACTTTATATTGGAATCGTTATAGGCAGATTAGTTTATTTATTGGTCAAACTAAAGAAGCTTCAAATAAGTCTTTAAAAAAAGCTGTGAACTTGATCAATTGTCTTATAAGAAAGTTAATAAAACTAAATACATCATGGTCTGAAATTCAATCATCTAATAATACTAAAACTTTAAATACCAATATACATAGTATAAATAGTATAAATAATACACAAAACAAAAAAAAATTAAGCCATATACCAGAAACATACTTTTCAAATGCATTTAAAAAAACTATCACAACACTTAAAAACTTGATTCCAGAAGAAAAATACGAAAATACTTTATCTTATCTAAGCAACAATATTCCGAATCTTGCTTACGCAACTGGAATAAACGAAAATACCTTAAAAAAAGCATGGAACACAGGTCTTTCCGCAGAAGAAATATCAGTTTCCCTCGCCATTATTTTAGAAAAAAGCAAAGAAATTTTAAGTCCAGGCGGATACTTCTACGGTATAACCAAACAATGGAAAAACCAAACATTAGATTTATCCAAATCAATATACGCTCTTGCATGCAAAACGACTTCTAAAATCTTGGAAAAAAATATGAAAAACTTTAAATCCTCATTGAGAGAACAAAAATCGGTCAAAGATTCCTGGAAAAATCCATGTGCACAATCTGAAATGATCGAAAACCGTATTAAGTCGGAAAATTATCGTAAGATTTTGGATAACCTCAAGTCAGCTGAAAAAGCTGAGGATTCTTTATTTTTAGAAGAAATTAATGCTTCGTTATTAGAAACTTTAAACAATCCCTTATCGAAACAAGAATCCCTTAAATCTTTAAATGGGGAATCTAGGGAATCCCCCCCCCTCTTGCGCACGGCCCCCCCCCCACGGGTTTTGAAAAAAGACTCAAATCCGAAATCTGTATCTGTGACAGTCGAAAAAGTCGAATCGGATTCTTCGATAAGATATTCTTGGCAAAATCCTTTTAGTCAATCTCTCCCAGTAAAAAATGCCATAACGGTTGAAGCCTTTAATAAAATTATGGATCAAATTCCCAACATTTTTTCGAGAAATGAAATCAAGCTCAAGTCAGCTGAAAAAGCTGAGGATTCTTTATTTTTAGAAGAAATTAATGCTTCGTTATTAGAAACTTTAAACAATCCTCCACCAGTCCCCTCTCAAGGGGAGTTGAAACGGGTTTATGGTGGATTTAACGATCAAGATTTTTTAGAATATCATAGGATTATGGCTATTCTTGAAGACAATAAGGATCTTCATGAGGATGGTAAGGATCAGGAGAGGTGTTCTAAAACAGCGTTTAAGCCGTCTAGAAGCTCTTTTGAGAGTGATGAAACTTGAGACATCGAAAGCAATGATTTTTTTAACTCTTAAGACTTGACAGACTGAGAGTCCTTCTTTAAGGGAGAGTCCTTCTTTCATTGGAGAAAAAAAGATTATGCTTACGACGATATGTTATCTATTAATTGTTGGATTATTAGGAGTCTGGTTAATTGATGGGGTGGATCATATAAAGGATCGTCATCCCCATTGGTTTGGAGAAGTAGAGTTGACGACTAATACCGTGTAAAGAATATTACGGCACATCCCATGAGGATGAGTATACTTCCAAAAATGACATTCTGGATTCTTATTATTTTGCTATGATTCATCAGTTGTTTCATGGAATGAGCAGTAAACGCATAAATATTCATCATAATTGCATCGACTGTGATTAGAGTCATGGTCATGATTATGACTTGTTTCCATAAGATTTGTGATGGTTCTATAAATTGAGGCATCAAGCTAATCATAAA